>DATBCZ010000569.1:0-4385 GCA_036270175.1 Steroidobacteraceae bacterium
ATCCTGCTGGGCAACACCGTATATCCCTTCATTGCCGCGAGCAGCGGCGCGGGAGTTATTTTTTCCAAGCAAACCTTGCTGCGCGCGGGCGTCATTCTTTACGGCCTGCGGCTCACGCTGCACGACATCGGTCAGGTGGGCATGAGCGGTGTGCTGATCGACGCCGCGCTGCTGAGCTCCACCTTTGCGCTGGCTTTGTTCCTGGGCACCCGGCTGTTTGGCCTGGATCGCGAGACTTCGATGCTGATCGGAGCCGGCAATGCGATCTGCGGAGCCGCCGCCGTGATGGCCACCGAGCCGCTGCTGCGAGCCAGGTCTGAGCAGGTTACCGTCGCGATCTCCACCGTCGTCGTGTTTGGAACGGTCGCAATCTTCGTCTACCCGGCCCTCTACGCGCTCAACCAGCATTGGCAGCTGTTGCCGGCCGGATCCCGAGCCTTCGGAATTTACGCCGGGTCGACTATTCATGAGGTCGCGCAAGTATTCGCCGCAGCCCGCTCCATCAGCGTTGAGACCGCCAATACCGCGGTGATTACCAAGATGGTGCGCGTCATGATGCTGGCTCCGTTTCTGATCGGGATGTCAGCGTGGCTGGCGCGGCAAGACGGGCGGCGGCAGGCGGTACAGCAGCGCGAGGGCAGTGACGAATCTCAGGCGGGTCACCGTCGCCTGACAATTCCCTGGTTCGCCTTCGCCTTTATCGGCATGGTGGTGTTTAATTCGCTCGCAGTGCTGCCCCATGCCGCGGTCGGAGCGGCGATCGATCTGGATACGTTTCTCCTGGCCATGGCCATGGGTGCACTGGGATTGACCACGCATCTGTCCGCCATTCGCCGCGCGGGCATCAAGCCGCTCCTCCTGGGAGCGGTGCTGTTTGTCTGGCTGGTAGGGGGCGGTGCTGCGATCAACAGCCTCATCGGGAGTTGAGCCGTGCCCGCGTCATGGTATCTTCATGCTCCTCGCCAGGAACCTGAGGGACGCGATGCTTCCGAGTGGTGCGGTAGTTATCGCGTGGGCCCTGTTTGTTTACGTTCTTCTGTACGGCGTCCGTTATCTGCTGGGTGCCCGTATTTATCTGACTTGCGCACTGCGTGAGGACGAGAATCGGCCGCTCCCGCGGCAACAGATCGAGCCGGAAGAGTTGCGGCTGTTGGGTCTGTTGGATGATGAGCTGCTCGCGGCCGGCTTCCGGCACCTGGGGTTCGGCGCAGTGCCGCCGCTCCTGACGTACTACGCGGAGCCACTCAAGTACAGCGTATTCGTCAACGAGCTGCTGCCCGCTTACGCCCTGGTGCGAGAGCCCGTTGCGCCCGAATACGGCAACCTGGTCGCGCTGGAGATCGGAACAGTCTGCGCGGCTGGTGATCGTCTCATTACGCTCAACACGCTCTTTTCAGAGCCATTCTTCGCCGATAATTTGCGCATCGAGGCGTACCAGGGACTTTCCGTTGCCGGAATGGTTGAGCGGCACGCGGCCCGGGTGGCGGCCGAGCGCACGAGCCCGATGTCGGGCGGGTCTGCGACCCTGGAGGACATCTTGGGTCTCGCTGCCGCAAGCCTCGCCGGGTTGCGCGTGAAGTTTCGGCGGCGTAATTGGGTCGCGCCCACGACTGATCCCAAACTCGATCGATTCACGCTGCGTGGCGCATTCGCGCTGACGCACTATTCGCGTCGCGTGTTCGGGGCGCGCAAGATCGCTCCGAAGAATTCCATGTCAGGTCCGTCGGAGAATGAGCGGCTGCTGCGCATCGAAGCGGATCTGCATGCCGTCCTCCGTATCGCCGAGAATCCCCAGCCGGCTCCCGGGACGCCCTGGCCTCTCATCATGGTCATTGGAGCGTCGGGCTTGCTCTCTTTTATCGCGATGGCGTTGTTTTGGAACGTCGCCATCGCCGCGGTGATTCTGGCGGCCATCACTTTCCACGAAGCGGGACACGCCCTGGCCATGCGACGGTTCGGTTACCGGGACGTGCACATCTTTTTTGTACCGCTGCTCGGTGCGATGACGGTTGGCAGCCCGGCGACCACGACTGTTCGCGACCGGCTGGCGGTGTTGTTGGCCGGGCCGGTTCCCGGACTTTGGCTTGGGGTCGCGCTGCTCGCCATCGACCAGAGCTACGGCCCGGTCCGCCTGCTGCGCATGTCGGCTTTGGCTCTGCTCATCCTGAACGGTCTGAACCTGCTGCCCTTCACGCCTCTCGATGGCGGACGAGCGTTGGAAGCACTGACCCGACCCGAGAGTGTGTGGCGGCTCGTCGTTCACGCTGCGAGCGCCGTCGGCCTGTTGGCCGTGGCCGCATTCTCGCGGGACCCGGTGATCGCGGCGATCGGCCTGTTGTGGGCGGTGCTATTTCCCCGCCAGTTACTGGGATACAGGTTGCGTCGCGCGGTCGCCGCCGGGATCCGGGATAGGGCGGATTCCCGTGATGTCATGCGCGTCACGCTCGAAACCCTGTCGGCCGCTCCGTTCGAGAAGTATCGAGCGGCTGTACGGCAGGCAACCGCTCGCGCGTTTGTGCGGCTTTTCTCCGAGTCGCTCGCTACGCCGGCCGATCGCCGGTGGGGCGCGATCGCCTATGTTTCGGCCTGGATTCCTGTGGCGGCGGCCGTTCTGCTCTGGATCCGCTGACCGCGTCACTGGTTCGTTGCAACAATTCTGACGTTTATCCGTCACATTCCTTAATTAAGTTCCCCCAACGTCTCGTTCCCCTGTTGTGGCACAGAAACGCAACGGGACCCGCGAGCGAAGAACTCAAAAACGTTTGGGAGCAATATGAGAATGTCTGTGACCTCCCGCGCTCGGGTCAGCAGCGTGGCTGCCACCATTGCCGTGTCCCTGGTCGCCATGGGCGCCCTCAGCTTCAGTCGGGCTGCGAGCGCCGCCGATCCGGTGGTCTTCAGCTTTGCGACGGTTGGCGACAGCCGGCAGGACCCCGCGGCTCCGGATCCGACCACCCTGCTCCCCAACATCAATGGCACCCTGCTCCCGCAGGATGCCCAGTGGCTGCAGAATTCGAAAGCGACCACGCGGATTCTGCGCACCATCCAGGCGGAAAAGCCGAACCTGCTGTTTTTCAACGGCGACATGATTTACGGCTACGGCAGGGCGGCGATCCCGAGCTCGTGGTCCACGACGGCACCGGCGACGATCGCGGCGGTGACGGGCTCGGATCTCGTCGCTCACTACACGCAGTACGCCTACTGGCGCGGCATGATCGCCAACCTGTTCGAGATGGGTACGTACGTGATTCCGGTCCCCGGCAATCACGAGACTCAGTGCAGCCAAGCCGTTGCGGGTAACGGGGTCTACAATGCCACCACGAATCCGAGCGGGTGTCTGAGCAGCAAGCACGCCTACGCCGAGAACGAGCAGGCCTTCGTTGCGAACATGGGTGACTTGATCACCGATCTGGTGACGGACGTGCGATTCACGACCGTTACCGGGGTGACCGCGCAGAACGTGACCGGACTGACGGCGGCGACCGCGCCGGTTGCCAGCACCAACAATGGCAACATTACGAGCAGCCAGGCGGAGCTCACCTACTCCTTCGACATTTCCACCGTAGCAGGGCTGCTGCACTTCGCCATCATCAACACGGACCCGTCCGGAGCTGATGGCACGGCTCCCACGGATTGGCTGGCGACGGACTTCGCCTCTGCCAAGACGCGCGGTGCCGTGAAGTTCTTCGTTTTCGGTCACAAGCCGGCGTTCACCTACAACTATGCGGCGGGAAGCGGTGCCACCATCGCGGCCGGCGGACTGGATTTGACCGTGCCCATCACTCTGCGCGATGCGTTCTGGGCGGTGGTCGCTCAATACAACGCCACCTATTTCTGCGGCCACGAGCACACGGTCAACGTCGCGGAATTTCCGGACAAGACCGGCGCTTCCAAGACTACGCCATACCAGGTCATCGTCGGCTCGGGCGGCTCCCCGTTCGACGACAAAATGGTGGGCTGCCCGGCGTGCGTTGAGCCCGTCCTGACTGCACTGACGGATCGCTACTACGCTTGGGCGCTGGTGCAGGTTCACCAGAGCGGCGCGGTCTCACTCACCGCTTATGGTTTCAACGATGCGTTTGGCGCGACACAGGTCCTGACCACCATTCCCGCCCTCCAGTAAGAGCACGGTAAGAAGAAAAGCAACATGAATACGTTCAAGACAGTTGTCATGGGTGCGCTGACGGCGGCATGTCTGGCGCCGCTGGGCGCTCAGGCGGCGTTCGTCCTCGACACGGGCACGCCGACGGCCGGTTTCCCGGTTACGCTCGATGAGAATGATTACTACGCCGCTGAGTTTGCTCTCGGCTCCTCGCAGGCGATCACGTCCATTCAGGCCTACATGACTTCCGGGATGGATTCTCCGGGCGCTACGTTCACAGTCG
>DATBCZ010000570.1:0-7395 GCA_036270175.1 Steroidobacteraceae bacterium
CATGTCACGTTTGTCGAGGAGCACTTTCTGGCGGTGCTCGATCGGCCGGTGGAATCCTCCGGTGAGTTACTTTACGACGCACCGGACCATCTGGAGAAGCGCACTCTCAAGCCGAAACCTGAGACCGTTGTGTTGGAACACTGGGTAATTACCGCGCATCGGGGACGTCACACGTACGTACTCAACCTGAGCGACTATCCGCAGATCGTACCGCTCATCGATAGCATACGGGCGACGCTGGCGGGCGACCGGGCTTCTCTCGAGCGCATCTTCAAAGTCACGTTCGACGGCACGTTGGACCATTGGAAGCTACTGCTACTGCCTTCCGACACCGCGATCGCCAAGTCTGTGAAGGAGATCCGCATCGAGGGCGCGCGGGACGCGATTCGTTCGGTGGAAATACAGCAGGCCGATGGCGACCGCTCGCTGTTAACCATCGGGCCCGAAGTCGCGCAATGACACGCGCCGGCGTGGTGGCCACGCTAGTGTGGGTTGTGTTGGCGGCGACTGCCGCTGTGGTCATCGTTCGTGCGCGGTACACCACCGACCTATCCGCTTTTTTGCCTAAGAGCCCGACGGCGACACAACGTCTGCTCGTGGACCAGCTCCGGGATGGACTGGCGTCGCGGCTCATTATTGTGGCGATCGAAGGAGCTGATTCGCAGACGCGCGCACGTATTTCTGTCGCGATGGCGGGGCGCCTGCGCCCCGATTCGCAGTTCGTGTCGATCAACAATGGCGAGTCTGCCGGAATGGATCGAGACCGGGCGTTTCTTTTCGAGCACCGCTACCTGTTGAGCGACTCGGTGACGCCGGAGCGGTTCACTGTCGAGGGGTTGAAGGGGGCGATTCAGGATACGGTCGACCTGCTTGCTTCGCCGGCGGGGTTGCTGGTGAAGGAGTTGCTTCCGCATGATCCTACCGGAGAGATGGTGGAAATCGTGGGCCAGTTCGGCGGAGGGGGGGCGCCGAGGACTGAGAACGGGGTATGGAGCTCGGGGGATGGGAAGCGGGCGTTGATTGTGGCGCAGACGCGGGCGCTTGGGTCGGATACAGATGGGCAGCAGCGGGCGGTCGAGGCGATTAGGCAAGCGTTTGCGGCGGCGAATGGGCAGGCGACGGCGAGCGCGACAGCCGCGAATACGCCGGCGGCAGCGAGTGGCGAAGCTGCCGCGAATGGACCGGCGGGCGCGAGCGGCCAAGCGGTTCCGACTGACCCGCATCGCGCCACGTTGTTAATGAGCGGGCCGGGGGTGTTTGCTGTCAACTCCCGGGCGACCATCATCAAGGAGGTGACGCGGCTGTCGATTCTGAGTACCGCCGTCATTGTGGCGTTGTTGCTTGGAGTGTATCGCTCCGCGACGGCCCTTCTGCTCGGGCTCGTGCCGGTGGCTTCGGGGGCGCTCGCTGGTGTCGCGGCGGTGGCGTTGGGTCTCGGCGTCGTGCATGGGATTACGCTGGGGTTTGGCGTCACCCTGATCGGTGAGGCGGTCGATTACTCTATTTACCTGTTCATACAGCGCCAGACACTGGCGCCGCAGGAACTGGCGTCGCGGACACCGGCGCCGCAAACGCCGACGCGTGAGGGGCAGCCCCGCCCAGGCGCGGGTTGGCAGCGCTCCGTGTGGCCGACCATTCGGCTCGGGATGCTCACCTCGGTGTGCGGGTTCGCCTCCTTATTGCCATCTGGCTTTTCTGGCCTCGCCCAGCTCGGGCTCTATTCCATAGCGGGATTGGTTGCCGCGGGTATGGTGACCCGTTTTGTGCTGCCTCACTGGCTGCCACGGAACTTTGCGATCCGGGATGTCGCGCCCATCGGCGTGGCGGTTTCCAAACTTCTGCTACGGATCAGGGGCGCGCCCGTCATTGCTATCGCCGTGGCGGCGCTGGCCGGAATCGTGTTGTACATTCACCGCGACACGCTGTGGAATCGGGAGTTATCCGCCCTGAGCCCCGTGTCCCTGGCAGACCAGGATCTGGATGCACAACTGCGTGTCGACATTCGTGCACCGGATGTGCGCTACCTCGTCGTGGTTTCCGCGCCTGATGAGCAGTCCACACTCGAAGTGGCGCAAAAGGTCGGCGCACGACTCGACAAACTCGTCGACGAGAATGTGATCGGCGGGTTCGACAGTCCAGCACACTACCTGCCGAGCCAGGCGACACAACGCGCACGCCAGGCGAGCTTGCCGCCTGCCGACGAGCTGCGCGAGAGGTTGCAAAAGGCCGTTGTTGGAATGCCGGTTCGCATCGAACGACTCGAGCCGTTCCTGACTGACATCGCTACGGCCCGAACCCAGCCCCTGTTGAGGCGCAAGGATCTAGACAATACGTCTATGGCCAGCGGCTTCGACGCACTCATGCTGCGCGCTCGGGAGCACAAGGACTCCCGCAGCCCGCACGAATCGCCCAGCCATCCGAGCCAGATCGCGCTGCTACCGCTTCGCGCCTCCCCCTCGAATCCTTCTTACATCGACGACCGCCGCGTGCGTAGCGCGGTCGAGGAAGCGGCTCCCGGCCAGGCGACCGTGCTCGATATCAAGGGCGAGGCCGACGCACTGTATTCGACATATCTCTCAGAGGCGGTGCGGCTGTCGTTGGCAGGTTTTGCGGCCATCGTGATACTTTTGCTCATCGCTTTGCGCTCGCCGTTGCGAGTCGTTCGTGTAGTCATCCCCCTGGCGCTGGCGGTCCTGGCGGTTGCCGGCGGCTTCGCGCTCCTGGGACGACAACTGACCATTCTGCATGTCATCGGTATGCTGTTGATCGTTGCGGTCGGGTCGAACTACGCGTTATTTTTCGATCGGCGGGCGGCGGATGCCCATCCCGGCTCGGTACCGTTGACCCTGGCCTCCCTTCTCATCGCAAACGTCGCGACTGTTGTGAGCTTCGGCATACTCGCGTTTTCGAGCGTGCCGGTGCTGGCTGCGTTGGGATCGACCGTTGCGCCCGGGGCGCTGCTGGCTCTGGTCTTCTCCGCGCTGCTCGCCCGGCATTTGCCGGACCCCGCGCCGCCGGCGCGACTTGCGGTTGGTTAGCGCATGCGCTCGATTCACGAGACTGCCGAGGCCGGGAAAATGGCGCCAACGCGACTGTTGTTGTTGCCCGCGGCGTATGCCGCTCCGGAGGACTTTCTGCGGGAAGGTTTTG
Source organism: Steroidobacteraceae bacterium (assembly GCA_036270175.1). Lineage (GTDB taxonomy): Bacteria > Pseudomonadota > Gammaproteobacteria > Steroidobacterales > Steroidobacteraceae > 13-2-20CM-66-19. Next base: position 3,151 of record DATBCZ010000570.1, read on the forward strand.
TCAGGACGGCACGCGAGCGACGGCTGCCTGTCGACCTCGTTTTTGTTGAGCTGAAGATGCAGCACCTCACCGACCGTACGATTCTGCGCCGGCTGCGACACGAGGTGGTGCTGCCGGCACGGGCTCTGGGCTGCGAGTCGATCTGGCTGGGCGGCATCTCCCTGGGCGGATTCGTGGCGCTCGCCTATGCCGAACGCTATCCGCAAGAGATTGACGGCCTGTGTCTGTTCGCGCCGTACCTGGGCAACCACATGGTGACGGGCGAAATCGAGCGCGCGAACGGGGTTCACGAATGGACGCCGGGCGAGTTAGCGGAGGATGACGATGAGCGTAGGATATGGCGGTTCATCAAAGAGCAGCGGGCGCGGCCATCACCGCTGCACCTGGGCTACGGACGGGAGGATCGTTTCGCCGCGAGCCATCGGATGATGGCGTCGGCCCTGGCTCCCGAAAGTGTCGACGTGGTGCCCGGGGGGCACGAATGGCCCGTCTGGCTGCGGCTCTGGGAGAATTTCCTCGCTGCGCGGTTTCCAGCGAGCACCGCCACGACATAGCGAAACTCATGTCAGAATCAGTAATACACCGACCACGACCCTGGCGACCCGCGCCGCTCATCAGCGGCTCGATGGCGTTGAATGTCGCTGCCGTGGCCGCAACGGCCATTAGACATCACCTCTGGCCCTGGACCTTGGGAGCGATGGTCGTGGATCACCTGTTGCTCACCGGCATAGGTCTTTGGCCACGGAGCAGCCTCCTCGGATCCAACTGGACACGGCTGCCGAGCGGCGCCGCAGCAAGCGGCGCGGTAGCGATAACCATCGATGACGGGCCGGATCCTGGGGTCACGCCGCGGGTGCTGACGCTACTCGACGAGCATCACGCGAAGGCAACTTTTTTCTGTGTTGGTGAGAAAGTACACCGCTACCCGGACCTGGCGCGGGAAATCGCCGGCCGGGGGCATTCGGTCGAGAATCACAGCCAGCGGCACGCTCACTACTTTTCGCTGCTTGGCCCACGGGGACTGATGAATGAGATCGGGCAGGCGCAAGAGACCATCGCGCAGGTTGTTGGGACACCGCCCCGGTTCTTTCGTGCGCCGGCCGGTCTGCGTAATCCGTGGCTGGATCCTGTGCTGGCACGCCTGGATCTGCAGCTTGCGAGTTGGACGCGGCGCGGCTTCGATACCGTGAACCGCAGCCCTGACACGGTGCTCGACAAACTGACCCGACACCTGGGCGGAGGCGACATCCTGCTATTACACGACGGTCATGCGGCCCTGGCCGGGTCGGGACAGCCCGTTATTCTCGAGGTACTGCCACGACTGCTCGAGGCCTTGAGCGGGGCAAAACTTCGGCCTGTCACACTCCGCGCGGCTCTGACATGACACCGCTCGTACTCACTCACTTCACCGCGACGAGTTGTATCGGTCGCGGCTTGCGCGAGACACTCGGAACGTTGCACGAGCGGCGCACGGGCCTGGCTCCCTGCAAGTTCGAGACCGTCGAGCTCGATACCTATGTCGGTGAGGTCGCCGGCATCGATGCCGAGCCGTTGCCGGACAGGCTCGCGAATTTCAACTGTCGCAACAACAGGCTCGCGCACCTCGGACTGCGGCAGGATGCATTCCTGGAGGCGGTCGATGAGTCGGCGCGGCGCTGGGGCCGGCGGCGAATTGGCGTGTTTCTCGGCACCAGCACCTCCGGAATTCTGGAGACCGAGCTCGCCTATCGGCGGCGCGATCCCGGCACGGGCGCATTGCCCCCTGATTTTGATTACCGCCGCACCCATAACTCCTTTTCAGTCGCCGACTTCGCGCTGGCGCTGCTGGGGCTCGAAGGGCCTGCGGTGGTTGTTTCGTCGGCATGCTCTTCGAGTGCGAAAGTGTTCGGGTCGGCGCGGCGGATGATCGAAGCGGGGCTGATTGACGCGGCCCTGGTGGGCGGGGTGGATTCGCTTTGCCTCACGACCTTGTATGGTTTCAATTCCCTGCAACTGGTATCCCACCTGCCCTGCCGGCCATTCGACGTGGCCCGGGACGGAATTTCCATCGGCGAAGCGGCCGCATTCGCACTGCTCGAGAAAGTTCCTGACAGTCTGGATCCCGACGCCGTAATGCTTCTCGGTATCGGGGAGTCGAGCGACGCCTATCACATGTCATCGCCTCACCCCGAAGGTCGCGGCGCCCAGGCAGCGATGCTACAGGCGTTGGACACCGCAGGACTGCAGGCGAAGGACATTGATTACATCAATCTGCACGGAACCGGTACGCCGAGCAATGACAACGCGGAAGCTCGCGCCGTCGCCGGAGTGCTCGGGTCGGAGGTACCCGGAAGCTCAACGAAGGGGGCCACGGGGCATGCTCTGGGCGCGGCGGGCGCACTGGAGGCGGTCATCTGCGGGTTAGCTCTGCAACATGGATTCATGCCTGCGGGGCTGAATACCACGGTGGTCGATCCGACGTTGGGAGTTAATTACCTGCTCGAAAACCGCCGTGGCAATATTGCCCGGGTGATGAGCAACTCGTTTGGGTTCGGTGGCTCGAATTGCACCCTGATTCTTGGGCGGGCCGGGTGAGGCCGCTCTCCGCCTCCGTGAAGGGAATCGGTCTGTTGGGTCCGGGGCTCGACGATTGGCTGTCCGGAGCGTCCGTACTTGCCGGCACTACCCCCTATACGGCTCGCGCCACGGTATTGCCTACACCCGTCGCCCTGCCGGCAGCCGAACGTCGCCGCACGGGCATCGTAGTCAAATTAGCGCTTGCGATCGGATTTGAAGCCGCAGCGAGGGCGGGCGTGAACCCTGCGGAGTTGCCGACCGTCTTCTCATCGTCCGGCGGCGATGGGATCAACTGTCACGAGATCTGCCAAACGCTTGCGACAGGCGACCGTCAGCTCTCGCCTACACGATTTCATAACTCGGTACACAACGCCGCCTCTGGATACTGGAGTATTGCGGCGGGTGCCACGCCGGCGTCGAGCGTACTTTGCGCGTTTGATGCCACTTTCAGCGCGGCGCTATTGGAGGCTCTGACACAGGTGGTTGTGGACCAGACGTCAGTGATGCTCGTAGCCTACGACTCCGGGTATCCGGAGCCGTTGCACTCCGTCCGGCCGATACCGGAAGCGTTTGGAGTGGCTATGGTCCTGGCGCCGGTGTCCGGCCCGCCTACTCCCGCCGCCGCCATCATTTCTGCAGCCCTAACCGACGCGCCGGCGGAGTCGATGCCTGACGCGCGGCTCGAGGTGTTGCGGGCCGAGATCCCGGCTGCTCGCGGCTTACCTCTGCTGGCCAAGCTCGCTCGACGCGAATCGGGCCGCGTCGTGATTGACTATCTCGAGGCGCAGCGCATCGCTATCAAGGTGTCGGCGTGCGGCTAGACCGCCATTGGATTGAAGGTCACATTCCCCATCAGGGCACCATGTGCCTGCTCGATGAAGTACTGATGTGGAACCCCGTTCGGGTTCAGTGCCGAAGTTCCACGCATCGCGACATCGCCAATCCGCTCCGCTCACGAGGCCGCTTGGCCGCCGTATGTGGCATCGAATACGCTGCGCAAGCAATGGCGGTACACGGAGCGCTGATTGCCTCCCGCATTACTACGTCCCCCAATGGGGCGGCCGTAACCGGATATCTCGCGAGCGTTCGTAACGTCGCGCTATTTGCGAACCGGCTCGACGACGTTGAATCCGACCTGGTAGCCACCGCAGAGCTCGTTACGGGCGACGACCATACAGTGCTGTACGACTTCTCCGTATCAGGAAACGAGCGCGTTCTCCTCGCAGGCCGCGCCACCATCGTATTTAATGCCGCACTACGCGAACTTTCGCCAGGCCCACGGACGTCCGAATGAATACAACCCCCAAACGGGCACTGGTCACCGGCGGTAGCGGCGGCATCGGCACGGCGATTTGCCGGCGCCTCGCTCGCGACGGTTTCCATGTGTTTGTGCAGGCGAACCGTAACGTATCGGTTGCCGACGCCGTCGTTCGGGATATCGTTGCCGCGGGCGGATCCGCACAAACACTTTGTTTCGATATCACTGACGCTGCGGCGACCGGTGCGGCCCTGGAGGCGGTACTCAACGACGCTCCAATCCAAGTGCTCGTCAACAATGCCGGCGTTCATGACGACGCCGTGCTGCCCGGCATGAGTGCGGAACAATGGCACCGCGTAATTGACGTGTCGGTGAACGGGTTCTTCAACGTCACGCGGCCTCTGTTGATGCCCATGATCCGCACGCGATGG
>DATBCZ010000571.1:0-8698 GCA_036270175.1 Steroidobacteraceae bacterium
TCGGGCAATGGCGGTGCGCGGGCGTCGAACGGCAGCGTGGCGTCGTCGGGCAACGGCAGTGCGGGGGTGTCGAACGGCGGCGTGGCGTCGTCGGGCAACGGCAGTGCGGGGGTGTCGAATAGCCACGCCGCGGTGTCGGGGCAGGGGTCGGACGCGGCTGCGGTATCGGCGTCGCGCTGAGTCTGTCTAGGGTTGGATGAAGCGGCGGGGTCGAAAGATCCCGCCGCCGTTACTCTGGCGGATGATCCCCCGAAAACTTCACCACGTCAGCCCCATCGACCGCCCCAATCGTCGCGCGATCGCTGACATACAACTTCACCTCGCGTTCGAAGTGCAGCTTCCCGCGCACCACGGTGCCCGGCTCCACAATCACATGCGGTACGGGAGGGGTGCTCCAGAAGCCGAAGCCGAAGTGCCAGCTGTGGTCTTTCTCTATGTTGACGTTGCCGTCGATGTGGGCGTTGGGTCCGAGGTCGATGTTGCCGTTGTACGTTCCAACGGAGCCACCGACGTGAGCGGCGGCGACGCGGATGCTACCGTTAACATTAGTCAGGTTACCCGTCACGTCAGCATCGTGGTCCACATGTAGCCAGCCGTTGACTGAGTTAACGTTTCCCTGCACGTGTGCGCGGTCCCGTACATCGATAGGCCCGTTCACGGTAGTGAGGGTACCGGCCGTAGCGCCTGAGTCCACACTCACGCCGCCGTTGACCGTACTGGCGTGCCCGACTGTCGCCTCAGTTCCCACGTGGATTGACCCGTTGACCGTGGAGAGATTTCCCTTGTGCTCGCCCGATCCGATGTTGATCGATCCATTGACCTTCGACGTCGCGGCCTCGTCCGCCATGGCCAATCCCGGCGCCGCGCCGAAAGTCACACCAAGTGAGATGGCCAGCGTCATACCCGGCGCCAGCGGAATTGCCCGGAATCTACGAATCATGCCCGCAACCCTCCGTCGTTTCTTTATCGATCATCCCTTGGATACGTCCGCCGCTCGCAGCGTTTAAGCGATGCCTGCCGAATGGCTAAACCCCCTGATACCGGTGACAATCACCCTATGGCCGCTAAAAAGAAAGCACGTCTGAGCACTGTCCGGCGCAAAGAAAAAGCCCCTCGGCGCATCCTGGTCCTCGACGTCGGCGGCTCCCACGTGAAGCTGCGCGTGGGCGAGCACGGTAATCCGCAGAGATTCGTTTCCGGCCCGAAGATGACCCCCGGCGCCATGGTCAAAGGGGTGCGCAAGCTCGTCACGCCGGCGGACTACGATGCCGTCTCCATAGGCTACCCGGGCCTGGTAGTTCGCGGGCGCATTGCTGCGGAGCCGTTCAACCTGGGCGCCGGCTGGGTGGGCTTCGATTTCGAGGCGGCCCTGGGTAAACCGGTCCGCGTCATCAATGACGCCGCCATGCAGGCGGTCGGCAGTTACGCGGGCGGCCGGATGTTATTTCTGGGTTTCGGCACCGGCATGGGGGCAACTCTCGTGCTCGATGGCATCGTGGAGCCAATGGAATTCGGACACCTGCCCTATAAGCACGGTCGCACGTACGAGCAGTATGTCGGGCAGCGCGGCCTGGACAGGTTGGGCAAGAGGCGCTGGCGCAAGGAGGTGGCTGCGGTCGTCGAGCGATTACGCTACGCGCTAGAGGTCGAATACGTGGTCCTCGGCGGCGGCAATGCAAGGCTATTGAAAGAGCTACCCAAAAAGGCACACCTGGGTGCCAACAGCAACGCCATGAAAGGCGGCCGGGTCATCTGGGAGGGGAGCGGCTCACCCCTGGTTCTGCACCCGAAATATCGCAAGCGCGCGGCCGCACGCCGCAACACCGAAACGGTCACCAGGGCACGCTCTGGGGTGAAATAGCTTGCAGGCTGCCCTCAAGCCTGAGAGCCTTTTGTCATGCCGTTCACTTTTGCGCATCCGGCAGCCGTTCTGCCGTTGCGCCGGCGGTTCAAGTGGCTTCAGACGGTGCCGCTGATCGTCGGTAGCGTCGCGCCAGATCTGCCGTACTTCATTCCCGCCCGGTTGAGCCGGGTGACGCTCGAGACGCATACGCTCTGGGGCTCCTTTTGGGTCGACATCCCGATAGGAATGGTTGTACTGCTGTTTGGCTTTTTGTTCCGTCGGCCGCTCGTCGCCTTGCTGCGGCCGCGCGCCCGCGCGTTGTGTCTGCAGGCCGTCGAGCATTTCAAGGATCAGCCGCTGCACTGGGTACTGGCGCCGCTGGCCCTACTCATCGGCACGTGGACGCACCTGGTTTGGGATTCGTTCACACATGACAACGGCTGGGTGGTCCGGCGCGTTGCCGCACTGAGTGCGCCGATTACACTGGGCGACTACACCGGGAGCCTGTGTCACATCATGCAATACGCGAGCTCGCTCGCGGGCCTCGCGATAATGGCCATCTGGTATCTACGTCTCCCGACACCAAAGATCGAGCCACCGGCCGTGGGTACGCTGTCGACCTCAGGGCGAACAGCGTTGCTGATAGTTGTTTGCGTGGCGGCTGCCGCAATCGGCAGCTATAAGGCTGCGCTGATCGCGATGGATGGGCAGTCGAACTACCGTGTGATTTACACGCTGCTCACGCGATCCATCGCGTGGTTCACCCTGCTGTATCTACTCGCAGGGTTGTTCGTGAGTTTCACCCGCAAGCCGGAAGCGGTAGCCGAAATCTAAGCGGCCAGGCCACGCCGCGCGCGACCGGTCGCGTGCTACACAATGAAGCCGGCGATCCCCAGGCAAGTGCCAATGATGGCCGCAATTCCGCCGATGATCGGAAAAAAACGCGCCTTGGACAGGAAGTAAAGCGACGACAGCACCAGTCCGAGCTCCAGAAATCCTTCGCCCATGTCGAGCCGCAGAGCGCGCCGCTCCTCGTGCTTACTGTCCTCTTCCTTCGCCGTGGCCTCTTTCTGAATGTCGTCAGAATCGTGCGCGTAACGGTCGTGGTCCTTGCCCAGCTTCTCGACGAGTCCCTGCACGCGCGCGGGGTCGGTTGCGAGCGCGCTGGCGAGGCTCGACCCGATTTCGGCGAGGTGCTGGCGGAGCTTCTTGCTCTGGAAGAACGACCATTGGTCGTTGGCTTCCGTGCGGGCGATCACAGCGGCCGTGTGGGCACGATGGGATGAAATGGTGACCACGGCCAGAATGATGCCGATCACGCCTACTATGACGCCGACGCGACGGCCGAACTCATCGTTCTCGTGCCCGTGTCCGGTATGAATCTCGACTTCAGCCATTAAATCCGCTCCGCGTGAGGCGCCCAAGCTCAAGGCGCGTGATCTTACGAGATCGATACGGGGGTTGAAACCCGACTGGCGGTCGCTGTAAGAAAACTTTCATCCGAGCCGCCATCGAGATGCTGAGCCGTTCACAGCGGGCTCGGCGCAGTTGCGCGTACCTTGCCCGGCAAATGAACGAAGCGATTCAGGGGCTGGTCGCGGGGGAAGCGCTTTATACGCTCTTTCAACCGATCATAGACGGGGCTACTCGCGAGCCGATCGGTTACGAGGCCCTGACGCGCGGCCCGGAAGGCCCGCTCGAGCTGCCCAGCGCTTTGATTGCCGCCGCCGCAACCGCCGGTCTGAGCATCCCGCTCGAGCGCCGCTGCCTCGAATCCGCACTGCGCAGTTTTCGCGCCATCCACCTGGAGGGCCGCCTGTTTCTGAACCTGCTGCCGCAAACCCTGCTCGACTGGAGCAATCTCGCGGACTGGTTGGGTGAGCAACTCGTCGCGAATCAGATCGATCCCCACGACGTCGTGCTCGAAGTAACGGAGCATGGCCTCACGGAAGACGAGGTGCTGCTCGCCGCGGCGGTCGCCCCGCTGCGCGCGCTGGGGTGCGACATTGCCATTGATGACCTGGGCGCCGGATCTTCCGGATTGAAGACCTGGGCGGCGATCCGGCCCGACTATGTGAAGGTCGATCGCTACTTCGTCGCCGGTATCGAGCAGGATGCGGTGCGCGGCGAGATTCTGCGCTCCGTGGTCGACATGGGTCGGGTCACGGGCTGCCGCGTCATTGCCGAAGGAATCGAAAACCGCGAGCAGTACGCCCTGCTTCTCGAGTTGGGAGTGGACTACTTGCAGGGTTACCTGCTCGGCCGTCCGCAACGCGTCCCGAGTGGCAACTCGGCGGTGTTGTGTGGGCTCGAAACCATCACGGTCGGCCCAACAGCCGATTGTGCGGAGCACCTGGTTCTGCCGATTCCGGGTATCGCCGCCACGACCCAGGTCGGCGATGTGGTTGAGATTTTCCGCGCCAACTCCGAATGGACCGCGCTGGCGGTGCTCGAGTCGGAGCGTCCGGTCGGCCTCGTTTACCGGGACGAGCTGCTCATCTTCCTCAGCCGTCCACTGCACCCCGAGGTCTACAATCGCAAACCGATCAGCAGCGTGATGACACGGGAAACGGTTCAGGTCGAGGCGCGCGCGCGGCTCGACCAGGTCAGCCGCGTGGTCACCGCCCGCAGCGCCCGTCCGCAGCGGGATGATTTCATTATCACGCGCAACGGGGTCTACCTGGGACTTGGCAGGACATTCGACCTGCTGCGCCAGATCACTGCGCAGCAGATCCAGGCGGCGCGGCACTCCAATCCACTCACCGGTCTGCCCGGCAACCGTGAAATTCAGAGACATCTTTCGCAGTGGGTCGCGCGGCGCCGCCATTTCGTCGCCTGTCACCTCGACCTCGATCATTTCAAAGCGTTCAACGACGCGTACGGTTATGCACGCGGCGATCAAGTATTGCTACACGTCTCTGAGGTTATAAGTCAGATTGTCCGGCCGCGAGTGGACTTCGTGGGTCATGTCGGTGGCGACGATTTCGTTTTCCTCATGCGCAGCCAGGATTGGACGCTGCGCCTCATCGCCCTCATCGAGGAGCTGGAGGCTTCGCTCGTCAACTTCCACTCGAGCGAGCATCGGGAGGCGCGCGGTCTGGTGGGCGTCGACCGTGACGGAACGACACGGCGATTCCCGCTCCTGAGCGCGTCGATAGCGGCTTTCGAGATCGACGGCAGTAATCTGATAACACCCGAAATCATCGCGGAAAGCCTGCGTAACACGAAGGCACTCGCGAAGGCAAAGCCGGGCTGTACTTGTCTGTTGGCCGCGGGCGATCGGGTCATCGATCTCGTCAGCCGGGCCGAGCCCATCGAGCGGCCGCCCGCCGACGCGGCCTTGCACGCCCCCGCGCACGCCTGAGGTCGCCTCAGTCGGCGCACCGGCTGTTGGAACCAACGCGGGTCGCTAGCGTGTCGTTCCGAAGGTCTGCGTCCAATACACCCCCGCGTCAGTCGACGGATTTACCGCGAAGGCGATCCCCATCTCGGTGAATCGCGCTGTCATCAGGTTTACACAGTGGTGTGGACTCTGCAGCCAGCCGGCAACGGCATCCTCGGGTGTCATGATCCCACTTGCGAGATTCTCGCCAACCATGCGCCACTTATAACCGGTGCGTGTGATTCGATCCGCCGGCGAGCTGCCGTCACGTCCCGTGTGGTCCATGTAACCATGGGCCGCCATGTCCTGCGAGTGTACGAGCGCCGCGTTTCCCAGCAGTGCGTTGAGTGCAAGAGGCGGCGCCGCCGCGAAGGAAGTGCCTCCGCAGCGTCTCGCATGTGAGCGCGCATCGTTGGTCAACTCCAGCAGGCGACGGCCTATCGCCGTGGCATCGCGCGCGCGTGGCGGCGTAAATGGCTGTGCCAGGGCGATCCAGACATCGGTCCCGCGACGGTACGCGCCCATCTCACGAAACTCCGGCTGGGTCGAAGCGGAACAGAATTGCCTGCCGATGACGCGCTCAATATCGCCGTTGTCGGGAACTCCGGAGATCTCCACGGACGCGGATGCGACCGCATGATAATTCGCCTGCCGCTCCGCACGGCGCAGATCGGCTCCGCGGGCCAGTTCGCGTGCGACGGCGTCCAATTGCCGGTTTTCCCGCAGGGGACCCTCACCGCCACGCCGTCCAGGACAGCCTCGGGCACGGACCTTGTTGATGGAGCTCACGATATCCGCCGCCGCGATCACGGGCGTCAGTGCGAGAATCGTGGCAATAAGCAGGTGGCGTAAAACGGGCGACTCGGTCATTGTTGTCTCATGGCGGATCCGCAAAATACCGGGCAATTTACGGGAGGGAGTTGGCCGTGGCGCAGCGGGAACCACTTTCAGCTGCTCGATGACAATGAACGGTTCTTCGAGCGCATGCTGCAGACGATTGAAAGCGCAACGGCGTACGTGCTCCTGGAAATGTACCTGGTCGAGTCCGGAATTATCGCCGGCCGATTCGTCGAAGCGCTGGGACGTGCAGCACGCCGCGGCGTACGCGTCTGCGTGATTTTCGATGGCTTCGGCTCATTGGGCCTGGGAGCAGCCTACCGGCGCACGCTCATCGAGGCCGGGGTTGAGTTGCGGACCTTCAATCCGATCGCTCTGCGGGCGCGATTACAAAATTTCCTACGTGATCATCGCAAGCTGCTGCTGGTCGATGGCAACACCGCGTTTACGGGCGGCGCCGGCCTGACCGATGAATTTGCGATACCGGGACCGCCCGGACAACCTTGGCGGGACCTCATGGTGGAAATCACCGGTCCCGTGGTCGCCGATTGGCAACGCGCGTTTGATCGGACGTGGCGCCGTAGCGGAGCGGAGCTCGGGCTGGCTGTCCCGTCGGAATTTCCCCCGCTCGCTGAGGGCGCGGATGGTCGTGTTTCGTTGAGCGAAGCACGGGCGCGGTCGATGCTCGCGAACGGTGTCGTTCGCCGTATCCAGCTGGCGCGCGCACGGGCGTGGATCATGAGCGCCTATTTCGTGCCCTCACGCCGCTTTCGCAAGGCGCTTCGAGGCGCGGCCCGCCGAGGCGTCGATGTTCGCCTGCTCGTCCCTGGGCCGAGGACCGATCATCCGTGGGTGCGCCAGGCCGCCCGGCGCTTCTACGGCAAGATGCTTCGCAGTGGTGTGCGCATCTTCGAATACCAACCGCGCATGTTGCACGCGAAGTTGATCATTTCCGACGACTGGGTGTCGATCGGCTCGAGTAACCTCGACCGCTGGAGCTTCAAGTGGAATCTCGAAGCCAACCAGGAGGTCCAGAACGCCGCCTTTGCCGCCATCGCCGCCGCGGTGTTCGAAGGCGATTGCGCGCAGTCGGAAATCCTCAGTCGCCGCAGCTGGCCACAGCGCGCCTGGATCGGTCGCCTGCAGGAGCGGATCGCCGGGGTGCTGGAGCGTATGTTGGATCGCTGGCGCCGGCCGAGGATTCCCTGAGCGCCAGACACTACGGTGTGGCGGGACCTGCGGGGTGCACCGGAATGGCGCTGAAGAGCTCGCTCGTACGCACGAACGCCAGCAGGAAGGGCGCCATGACCTGCATCTGCGTGTGATAGGCGTTCACAGCCTGCAGTTTACTCGTCTCCTCTCCATCGGTGAGAACGAAGGGCACCATCGCCAGACCCGCGCCTCGCGGCGGCATGTTGAGCGGAATGCCCGGCATGTAGCCGCGCGGACTGGGCCAACCCTCACCGCCATGAACGATCCAGAAATGCGCCTTCGTCAATTCTCCGCGACGACTCAGGGCGCGGATCGCGAGCAGCCCGGTCGCTTCGTGGTCTGGATGGGTATCCAGGGGACTAGGAGCGAGGATCAGTGTTGGTTGGATGCGGTCGAGCACCGCGGTGAAATCGCGCTCGAGTCCGGAGCGGCTGTCTGTGAGTAGTTTCCGGATACCGCCGTCCGGATAACCCAGGAAGAATTGCCGTGTGCTGTCGACTCCGAGGAGGGCGGTCGCCGCGCGTGCCTCCGCCATTCTTTTCCCGGCGAGATCGTGAGCTTTGTCCCGCGTTCTGAAGAGGCTTTTCTCGACCAGGAGCATCGATAGCTTCGAGCCGTCACCACTCGTGATCCACACGACACTGACATGACCGCCCGCCATCACGACCCGGCGGATAACTCCAGCGCAACAGAGCGTTTCGTCGTCCGGATGCGGTGAGACGACCAGCAACGAAGTCGTAGCGTCAATCGGCGGCAGGCTGCCGGCGATCATCCCCGCGTTCGCCGCGTTCGCCAGTAGAGCCGTCACCAGCAGCGCCCGGACGCGGTAGAGTCGCGCACGCGCCGCTGGGGGTGCCCTATTACGGAGGTATCGATGAGCGTGGAGAGACCAGTACTGGCCTATCATGACGAGGATTTTCTAGCCTCGGACGAGGCTCGTCCACTGAGAATCATGGCCGAGTATCTGCAGCCGCTGCGCGCTTTTCGCGAGGCGCGGGTGAGCGAGACCGTAGTGTTCTTCGGCTCTGCCCGGCTGCGGGCCGACGGCCCGAATGGTCGTTACGTCGATGAGGCGACGGAGTTGGCCCGCCAGGTGACCGAGTGGAGTCTGTCGCTGCCGGCGAATGGCCATCGGCTGGTGGTGTGCTCCGGGGGCGGTCCCGGAATCATGGAGGCCGTCAATCGCGGCGCCGCGCTCGCTGGTGGCCGCAGTGTGGGGCTGAATATCGGCTTACCGCACGAGCAACGACCGAATCGCTACATAACGCCCGAGCTGTCCTTCGAGTTCCACTACTTCTTCATGCGCAAGCTCTGGTTCGCCCATCTCGCGCGCGCCATCGTGGTGTTTCCGGGTGGCTTCGGGACGTTCGACGAGCTCTTCGAGATGCTGACCCTGGCGCAGACCCGCAAGCTGGACCGCAATA
>DATBCZ010000572.1:0-23372 GCA_036270175.1 Steroidobacteraceae bacterium
TGCTCAAACCAGGATGTGTTGCATCGGCGTAACGGTGTTGGACAGCATCAAGTTTGGTTTGAGAAGGTGACAAAAGTCAGTAGGATGCCGGGCAAGGTACTTGTGGCGTTCTGGAAAAGATGCGGCCACGCAACGCTTGCAAACCCTCGGAAATCCGTCCCCGTCAGTGGGGCGTATACGTAACACGTATCCGCCAGGGGTGCTGTCTTTGCGAGGCGCGACTGTGACGGTAATCCCATCTCCGGGCTTCACCAGGCCCCAGCCGACAGCCCCGTCAATGGATGTTGTGGGACACATGCAACACCAGGCGCATGTGCGGATTCGCGACATGGATCTCGTTTACGCTGCCCTGCAAAACGAGCGGTGTTTTGACATCGTTTGGGGCGGCCGAACGGTGTGGCTGCGAAGCTGTTACTGGCAGTACCCCCTTAAGCGCGGGGGCTGTGCCGCCTCAGGTAAAGCCGATCCAACGGCCTGTGGCCACGATGATGATCCACAACGTCAGAGAAAAGGCCGCGCCGAGCCGAGCAGCGAGTGGAGGTGTTCCCCGATCCCACGCGGCCATCCCGCGCGCCGTGAAGAAGTGGAAGACCAGCATGTTCACGGCCGCGAGCGCGAGGCACACCATCTTTATCCGGAACGGCAGGTTGAGGTAGTAAGTCGCCGCCTTCGAGCTGAACAGCATCGAACCCGCGACGAACGCAACCGCGAACGCTGTCCATGCCCACGGGAGCGAGCTCGCAATGACCTCCGATACCGAGCGATTTCTGCTCCCGAACCCGAGGAGCCGCAAATCCATCATGGCGACGGACCCGACGACGACGGTCAGAGCGAGCACGTGCAACGTCTCGACGATAGGGAACAACCAGGTCGACTCGGCGATAGCGATCGCAAATGAGCGATGCTCCAGCCAGGTCATTATTGCCGGCGCAGCCATGGAAGTTGCACTCACAGGTAGGCGATCAGGCGTCCGGCCGCGACAATACTTACGCACAGGACGAGGCTCGCGACACCCAACGCCCCACCGAGCCGGCGGCGCGCTGACGAGGCACTCCAATACCCTGGCTCCCGGGTGGTTGCCGACTGAAATACGAAAGTCAGGACGACCAGCACCGCGACCATGAGCATTTTCAAGCGGAAGGCGTCATTCATCAGCTCGCGATTCGGCTCGGTGATGATCAGCAGGATGCCACTCACCAACAGCACCACCAGGGCGCGCCAGGTCCATGGAATGAAGTTCCCCGCCAGCGTGGCCAACGGCGGCCCGCTTCGTATCAGTCGTAACAGGCGGAAGTCGAGCATTCCGAGGGTCGTCACGACCACGGCGATGCTGAGAATGTGGACCGTCTGCACGGTGGGGACGAACCAGCCCAGCCCGGCGAACAACTGACTGAGGGAGGTGGCGGCAAGCCAATCGGAAAACTGCTGGATCATGAAGTCGTCATTCCTGCTTGAAGCCCGTCTCGCCGTTGGTATCGACGGGATTGCGGTCGTTTTCGGCGCAGATGAATTCGAGCAGCGTCCAATCCCTGGAGCGTTTGTAGGTGAAGCTGTGTATCCAGGGCTTCGCCAGCGCTATGGGATCCTCCGCGGTCAACTCGTCGACCAGGGTGTCAGGATCCGCCTTGTCCAGGTGAATCCGCTCGGTGAGATGCAGCTTGTCGCTGTGCTTCATGCCCATCCCGAGCGCGACACTCTCCTTGATGCCGATCGTATCGACAACGAGTGTGGCGCCTTCCCAGTGACCGATGGAGTCACCTGCGAAGGTCGCCTCCAGGTCGTCGGGGTGGCCGCGGCCGTCGGTATAGATATTCCGCCACTGCATCCACGCCTCGTGGTGCGTAGTGACTCGGCCTGGCGTAAAGAGGAATTCTATCGGGTATTGCCCGACACCCATGATGCCCGGCATCCCGGGAGGCGTGCAGTAGGAGCCCTCGTGGGGGACCTGACCACCCTTCGTTTCCACAGCGTGTTGCCACGCTTGATAGCCCTCGAGGTACTTGCCTTTGAGCGCTGGCTTCTCGGCGGCCGGCGTGCCCGGGGCCGGCGGACCGCCGGCAGGACGACTCAACACCCAGACACCGCCCCAGTCGGGCAAGGTGTCGAGGGAGGCGTAGTGACCTTTCGGGTGCGCAGCGACAGGAACCTTGGTTGCGGGGGCAGTCGCTTGAGTCCTGGTGCTCGCGCCCGGTGGCGTCTTTGCAGCGGCTGCCGGCGGCGCCCCCTGGGCCAACGAACTCGGGCTCACACCGAGGCACAACCCGCCGAGGGCACCTGCCAACAACACAACCGGTATGTTCATGCGTCGCCTCGCCAACACGATCAGCCGTGATCCGCAGAGGGAGCCGCCTCGCCACCGGTGCCCGGGTCGCCGGCACCACCGAGTGTCCTGCCGTCGGGCAGCGTGATTCCCAGGTACCAGCCTCCCGGCCTGCCGTCACGCAGTGGATTGACTGTAACGGTGACCTTGTCACCCGCCTTGATGGTGGTGCGCTTCCAACCCGCCCGCACCAGGTTGTTGGGTCCGTTCATCTCGATGGACCACGTTGCGGTCTTGCCGTCGTCACCGAGCACGTCGACCTTGAAGGAGGCGTGTGGATTCGTCCATTGAAACTCGGTGACCGTACCGGTGACCTTCATTTCCCGGGTTCGATCGAACATCGCCCCGGAATGATGCACGTAGGCTGGCGTCGACAGCGCCAGCATGAGAAGGGTGAGCGCTACAACGGCTGCGGATCGCATCTGGAAACTCCTGGCCACGGTCAGTGCGCCGACGGAACGTTGATCGGGCCGCCATGGGCGCGGGTCGGGTCGCCGAGCACCGAACCGTCCGGCAGCGTGATGGATACGAACAACCCGCCCTTCGAGCCATCCTTGAGCGGATTCAGCACCAGGGTCACCTGGTCGCCGGGCTTCACGCTCGTGGACTTCCAACCCTGGCGCTTGAGGTTGTTCGGACTGTTCAACTCCACCTGCCACGAGTCGTTGATGCCGTTGGCGCCAGGCACATCCAGGTGGATCCAGGCGTGGGGATTGGTCCACTGAAACTCGTGCACCGTGCCCTTGAGGGTGACTTGTTGAGTCTGGTCGAACATGGCGAACGAATGATGGGCCTGGGCCGTCCTCGCCAACACCAAAAGCACCGCCACGGCCATGGCCATCGCGAGGGTGAGGAGTGTCCGCGTTCCGACTCTTGTGACTTGTCTCATGGTGTGTGGCCCGCGGGGTGTTATTTAGCGCCCGTGCTCGAAGGCTGGGTACTGGGCAGATGCTCGTTCAGATTCGGCAGGCACTCGACTTCCGGAATGTCACTGTAGTCCATCCGGTTCCAGCGATGAGTGCTGTGCCACTCCCCTTTCCAGTTCTTGGGGTCCGTCATGATGGTCTCGATCTCGAGCGTCGTGCCCTTGTCGAGTAGCCGGATCTTCTCCACCATCGCGAGCTCGTCGCTGATGGGAATCCCCATGTCGATCCAATGCTGGTTGGGCTCGAAGTACTTGGTGTCCACCACGAGGGTGCTGCCTTCCCAGTGACCGATCGATTCGCCGTTGTAGGTCGATATCGCAATGTCGGGATCGGTATGCGGGCGGCCGTCCAGGTAAATGATCCGCAGACTGTTGGTGAAACCGAACATCATATAGATGACCGTCGGCATCTGCACCATGCTGATCGGCCAGACACGGGTCATGATCATAGGCATGCCAGCCGGATAGCACTGCCCGATGCTATCGCGGTAAGGCCGGCCCGCCTTGCGCGCCTCCGCCGCCTCCTTCATCGCCGTCTGCCCGGCCTCGAAGAACTCCGGGTACGGCGGACCGTACATGAAGTCACTGAAGGCGCGCCGCAGGTCGACAAACCAGGTGCCGGTGAGATTGAAGCCCGGCTTGGACCGGTGCTTGGAGAGGTTTTGCGGCGCGAGGGCGCCATAATAACCGTCGTGCTTGTGGGACAGCTCGTCGATGCGCTCCTGTGTGAGACCGGGGCGCGGTGCCTGCTGCGCGGTAGCCAGAACGGCCACCAACGCGAGCCCTGCTCCGAATACGATCTGCCGGCGCGTACGATTCGTCATTTCTGTTCTCACGGACGGTGAATGAAATCCAACACTGGCGCGGCAAGCGACTCATCGCCGGTACCGACGGCATAGGTTTCCGACAGATGAGAATGCCCGGTGAGCCGCACGCTGCGCACCGGCCTGCCCCCTTGCGCCCGCGCCTCGATCAGCCGCCGGGCATCGACCTGGAACAGGTCGGGATCGAGCTCTGCGTAAGTCACCAGCAAGGGAGTTGATGTCTTCAGCAGTCCCGGCAACGAGGAGCGGGCCGGATACTGCGAGATGTCCTCACCATAGTAATCCTTCCACACCGATACCTTATCCCCGAGCTCGTAAAAGCCGGAAGTCAGGATGGCGCCCGCGATGCCTGAATCCGCTCCGGTGTTCGCCTGGTGGGCAAGATAGTCGGCGACGTGAGCGGCGCCAGAGGAATGGCCCCATAGGAAAATCCTTCCTGGATCACCTCCGTATTCGGCCACGTGCGCCTTCAGCCACGCCGTCAACAGAGTCAAATCCTCGATTCCCGCCGGCCATTGATACTGCGGTGCCAACCGGTAGTTGATGGTAACGCCCATCAGGCCATGGTTCGCCGCCCAGACGCCGACATTGTCATAAAATGGAGAGCCCGGAGTGTGCTTGGCACCGCGAGTGAAGCCTCCCCCGTGGATGAAGACCACAACGGGCCGTCCGGCTCCCCCGGAAGACGTAAACACATCGAGCACGTGACGCTCATGGGGTCCATAGGAGATGTCACGAACGAGGGTGACACCCCCGTAGGGCTCCGTGGGTTGCAGAGCCGCATAGAGAGGCGCCGTTTTCAGACCGTCCACCTTCGGACCGATGTCACGCAACGCCGCCGCGATTCCCGCCGGCATACCGGCGGGCGGACCACTGCTCGGCGGCATGCTGCCCGTGACCGGGTTTGGATAGTGGAACGGGATATCGTAAACGACAGGAAACATCGCGATCACCGCCGTCGGCGGAGCATCCGGCGGCATCTCGGTACTGGGCCCTGGCATGGTGGAGCTCGGATTCTTCGCCCACCCGCCTTCATAACCCGCGGTGAGCGTGTTGTAGGCGTGAGACGACTTGAAGCGCCATATCCCATCTTCCTTGACGGCTTCATTCTCATACACCGCCGCACCAATCGAGGCGCGCGGCCCAAAACTCATCTGTTGCAAAAGCCGCACGCGGATTTTCGCGCTCCGCCCGTCGTCGGCCACATCGATGACCGGCTGCAGTTGCAAATGGTTGCCGAGCCGCCCCGCGACCGGACCCTCCGTGCCGCGACCGAACACCTTCAGGAGAAAGGCGCGCACGTGGTCCTGGCCCTTGTAGACGCCGCGTTGCGCCAACTCCATCGAGCCATCATGCGCAAACAGGTCGGCAAGATCGTTCCAGAGATTCTTGTCCAGGTAGTAACCGTAGGCGCTCTCCAGGTTTTCGAGCTCCTCGTAATCCTTTACCCGCTCGATCCGCAACTCGGTCTCGCCCAGCAGTTGCTCGAAATCACCGACCCTTGCCCCGGCAGGCGCCCTGCGCTTCGGCATCAGTGCGGCGGCGGCGTGCTGTTTGTCAGGGCCGCCCACGGTGGGATAGTGAGGCGCCTCGCCCGTTACCGGATTGCGATAGTGATACGGCGGCACGTAGGGCTTCGGATACACCTCGTAGATTTCAGTGGGTCCCCGATCCGGCGGCAACGTCGTGCTGGGCCCTGGAGCCGGTTGAGCGTTCTTCGCCCATCCCTGGTCGTAATCGGCGATCACGGTCGGATAGAAATGCACCGACTTGAACTTCCAGGTGCCGTGATCCTTCACGAAGGTGTTCTCGTAGACTCCCTCGCTCCAGGCGCCCTGCTTTTGATACACGCCCGTCATCGCCAACTCCCGGCTGCGGCAATAGGCCGTCAAGCCGTCGGGTGCGACGTCGACGAGCGTCTGCAACTGGAGGTGGTCGTTCAACTGTCCGGTGCTCAGACCCTGCGGGCCGAGCAAATCGAGCGACTGGCGTACTCGCGACTTACCGACGTACACGCCGCCCAACCCGATTTCGATCGTGCCGTCAGCTGCGAACAAGTCGGCAACCTGGTCCCACATGGCACGATCGATGTAGTAACCGTAAATACGTTGCAGGTTTTCGATCTTCTGCTGGTCTTGCAAAAGCGTCGCACGACGCGCCACGTCAGCAAGTCTTGTGCGGGCGTCACCGTGCCCAGCCTGCTCCCCAGAGATCGTCCACGCGTTGGCAGACGCCGTCGTACCCGGGTTGGAGTAATGAAACGGCGCTATACAAGCCGCCGGAAATCCATCGCAGTCCATCTTCCGCTCACGATCCGGCGGATAAGGAAGCGCTCTCCGGGCGGGACCGCCCGCGGGTCGCGGCGTCTCGGGCGCGGCCCAACCCGTCTGGTACGGCGCGCCGAAGCCCGAGTAGTAATCCAGAGTTTGAATCTTCCAGACGCCGCGGTCCTTCCGATAACCGATCTCATAAACGCCCTCAGCCCACAGGGCGTTGCCGCCATAGCTGCCGATCATCGCCAGCGCGCGCCAGCGGCCTTGCGCCGTGCGGCCGTCGGGACCCAGATGAACGACAGGCTGAATGTTCATGTGGTTGTACAGTCGTCCCGGCCCGAGTCCGAGCTCGCCCATCTTGACGGCGCCGACGTTCAGATACAGGTGCCGACGAATGCTTTCGCGGCCGACAAACACCCCGGCCGGATAGTTGGCCACCGCGTCATCGGCAAAGAGAACGGACAGGTCCTCCCACATTCCCTTGTCGAGGTAATAGCCGTAGGCGCGCTGCAGCTTCTTGATCGCCAGCAGGTCCTCGGCGGCGGCTACCCCGGCCTCCAGCCGATCGAGGCGCTGTTGCAGTTCCGGCGAAACCGCGGCGGAAGCTCGAGCCACTTCCATGACACAGGACAGGGCCGTGGCCGCGCCAAACGCCGCCAAGGCCGCCGCAAATCGAAGTCGCATGAATCCCCCTCGCTGTTGTCCGCGAACGAGCCTAGCTCACCCACATCTGGTCGATGAGATCGGCCTTCTCCCGCGAGACGGTCTCAGTTTGCGAGCACGCATGAGGAATCGGATGAGAGTACCGTGGCCAGTGTCCCCACATGTCGTCCACGTGCCGGAATTCGTCGCACTCGGGCACTGCACCTGCCATTCGCGCCTGCGGAGCGCGTTCGGACACCAGCGTCAGGACACCGGACGCGATCACGACACCTGCGGTCAGGCTCGCCTGGCCGAGGAATGTCCGCCGGTCGACTGACTTCGAGGTCATACGAGTGCGTCCTTGACAGGTGGCAGGGAAGACTGTGGAAACCAGTTCGTGTGCGTGCCGCTGCGCAGTCTGAAGGGCAGCTTCACCGTTGCGATCACGCCATCCTCGAGCCGCTGCGCATCCGCGATGACCAGATCGGAAGTCATCGACTCGTAATTGCTCGCGATCGCCATCACGTAGCCGTCGCCCTCCTCCTTGGCGCCATTACGCGGCACGAAGCAACTCTCCTGCAAACTCACCACCGGCTCGATCGGACACTGCTTGATCTCGCCGGTCCGGACGTCGAGGCGCTGAAGAACATTCGAGGTGAAAGGACCCATTCGAGCCATCGCGGGTGCGCGTTGTGTGTCCGGCAGTTTGCCAGGGTCGCGGCTGCTGAGGAAAGCATAGCGATAGTCGAGCGACAGAAACCGGTCGTCCATGCGGGGTAAGAACCCGGGTGTCGTCGAAACAACCTCTTCTTCGAAACTGTCCTTCCTGGACTTGAGGTCGAAAGTCCAGCGCCGGATCTGCGAGGGGTCGCGCTCGCCGCTCGAGGTGGGCAACTCCAACGTGACCTTGCTGCCGCGGTCGGTTGCATTCAGGAAATGCAGCGTATTGCGAGCCGGCCCTTTGTACCAGCGCACGTCCTTCGCCTCGCCGTCGCGTGGCAGAATTCCGATCATGGTCGGCAGGCTCCCATCCCACTCCCACATGGGCTCGCCTTTTTTCAGCCGCTCGAGGCTCGTCGTGCGCGCTATCACCGGAATCACGACATGCTTCTGCGTAATGGCGATGTCATGAATGATCCCGAGGTACGGCGACGTCAACCAGACCTCTTTGACGACCTCGCCCCGCGGATTAATGGTGTAGACCGCGATGTCCTTCGTCAGGTCGCCCTTCGCCTGGTAACCATAGGCAATCATCTCGCCCGTGCGGGGATCGATCTTGGGGTGGGCGGACATGGTCTTCGCGGTGTACTTGCCGTTGAAGTCCCAGTCGCCGAGAGTCTCGAGGGTATGCGGATCCACACGATAGGGCAGTGAATCCTCCTTCAAGGCAAACAACTTGCCGCCGTGCCAATAGATGTGGGTGTTAGCCGCGGACCGGTTGATGTTCGCAACGCTCGGATCGTCTGTGAAGCGGTTTCGATAAACCCCGTACAGCCGCCGCCGCGCCTGGCGCTCGGCCATGAGACGCGCGGTCTTGACGTAGCGGCTCTTGTAGTCCACCGAGCCATTCGCGAAGCGGAGGCGGCTGATGTGCCCGTCGCCGTTGAAACCCGTCATCCATTCGTTCGCCGGCGGCCGGTACTCGAAGTCGCACTGCATGCGGTAGAACGTCCCTTCGATGTCCGTCGGGATCTTGCCCCAGACCTCACAATCGTACACGTCCCCTTCGAACCGGGTCGGGCTATTGAAGCCCGGCGGAAACATCGGATGTCCTCTGAAATCGACTGCCATGGCTACTCTCCTAAAACTCTTTCCTGAACGTCACCAGCCATTCCCGGGGCATTCCCGGCGTACCCACACGGCCGGACGCCGGCACGTAACCCGTGCCCGTGGGACTGGCCACGGTGGCCGAGCCCAGCTGCTGCCAGTAGAACTTGTTGAAGATGTTCGTACCCGCGAACGCCAGCTCCCATTTACCCTTGGGTGGACTGTACGTCATCCGGGCATTGAACAGGCTGTAACCCGGAACGATCCAGTCCGGACTCAACTGCGGCTTGTTCAGCGGGCCATTCGTCTGGTCGGACTGATAGAACCAGTCGAGGCGCGGTGTGATCGTGCCCGCGCCACCCAGGACAATCCCGTACTGTGCACCCGCGCTCGCGTTCCATTCGGGTTGCTGCTTCACGGAAGGGTCCACGTAGGACGGATCCGTGGGGTTGGTTGCTTTGCTGCGGAACCGGTTGAATCCTACCGAGGAATTCAGGGCGAGCCGCTCTATCGGGGTCGCGCTCGCCTGGATCTCGAATCCGCGAATGTCAGCAGGGGCGGCCGTATATACGAACCACGGGGAAATGCCCGGAGTGCCCTGCAGTGGCGTGCCCGGCGGGCAGAGGCCGCCGTTTAACTGGTAGGGCGTCCCCGCGTTTGGATCCGATGCGAGATTGCACTGTGATGCCAGCACCAGGTTGAGGTGCTTCTGATAGTTCATGTAGAACACCGAGGTGTTCACACGCAACCGGTGGTCGAGCATCTCGACCTTGGAGCCGATTTCATAATTGATGGCTTGCTCGCCCGGAACCTCCACGAGCTGACCGATGGTGGAGATGCGGGGATTGAATCCCGGTGAGCGGAATCCGGTAGCCACCGTCCCGTATAACAACACATCCCTGGTGGCCTGAAAATCCACGCTGCCATTGTAGTCGAAACGCGATGCGCTGATCCCCTTCGGGTACGGCACGACGATCTGGTTGTAGTGCTGGAACAAATTGGACTTGAGCTCGTCGGTGTAGCGGACGCCCGCCGAGAACGACCATTGCTCTGTCAGCTTATAGTTCGCGTGAACGAATACGGAGCGGTTTTTGTCCGTGTAGTAATCGTTCGCCGTGAAGTTCTGCAGAATGCCGTTCGGGAAGAATGGCAGCAGCGGCGCCGCGAAGGCGTCAAAATTCGTCGGATAGTAATCCCGGTCGCGTGAATTGTAGTAGAACAACCCGGTGGTCCATTCCAGCCGATCGGCCAGCGAGGTGCCCCCCAGCTGAAACTCGGCCTGGTACTGCCTGTGCTCCTGCTGGTTGTAGGTCTGTGTGAGCCCGAAGGGCGTCAGGTCGCTGTCATTGATCCAGTTCGCCTGATAGGTGCGGTACGCGAGGACGAGCTTCGCGTGCAGCCTGTCGGTGATGCCGTAGTCCGCCGTCGCCGCTTCCCCCCACGAGGTGAGCAGTTGCCGCGGGTCGTATTGCTGCCCCGTGACCGCGTCGCCGTAAGTGGCGTAATTGTCCCAAACGCTGGGCGAGTTGAATCGATTGTCGCAGGTGTAGCACAGGCCGAACTTCGGCTGGACCACGGTGTTGTTGTAGTTTTTGTTGAATGTGTCGGTCGGACCGCCGTAGCGGGTGAGTAGCGTCTGCAGGGGCGGATCGTCATCCTGCTTCGAGTAGTCCCCGTCGATATTGATCTCGAGATTGGTGGCGGCCAGCCAGCGCAGCGCGAGCCGCGCCCCCTGGTGATTGAAGCCGCCGAGGGATCCGCGTGCGCAGCCATTTCCCTGCACCGGATTCACCGTCATCGGCAGGCTGCCGGAGAGTTGCGGTGTGCCCTGGAGCGCCATCTCGCAGGCGAAGTCCAGGTTGTGGCCGATGCCGTCCTCGCGTCGCGAGACACCGACGATCCGCGCGAAGAGAGTCTGATCGATGAGCGAGAAGTCTCCGACAGCTTTGAAGTCGACCCGCTGATGCTCTCCGTAGGTTGCCTCGATGGAGCCCGTGTCATCACCCTTCGGCTTGGTCGATATGAGGCGGATAGCGCCGCCCAGGCTGTTCTTGCCGAACAGAGTCCCCTGCGGCCCGTTCAGGACTTCGACGCGCTCGAGGTCCGCAAGGTCCAGCGACGATCCGGTCATTGTGCCGTGGTAGACATCGTCCACGTAGACCGCGACGGCCGGCTCGAACGAGTAACTGAAATCGACTTGCGTGATGCCCCGTAACCCGATCGTCTCGGTGGGCCCATAGTTGCTGACCGGTTGCCGGAAGTAGGCGTTTGGAACCGCCAGTCCGAGGTCGTTGACGTTCGTGAACTCACGCTCGTCGAGCTCAACCGTGGAAAGCGCGGTAATCGCGAGCGGCGTCGATTGCAGGTCCTCCGATCTATACCGCGCCGTCACGACGACTTCCTCCAGGCCCCCCGGCTCGGCCTGCTGTGCCTGCGCTGGTACCGCCACGAGCCCGATCCCACCAACTGCCACCACCGCCAGCAAACGCGGCACCCACGTACAACGCACCCCGAAGCGGGCTGCGGTCAATCTCAATCCCAACTTCCCGACCATAGGTTCCCCCCCATATGCAACCCAGCAGCGCGGCGAAATCAACAGCATGCTTCGTGTTATTTTGACATGTCGTTCCCGCCGCTCGTGTTGCAGTCTCGTCTACGGGCGGCCCGCGCGACAAGGAATAGGAATAGTGACAATTCGTGAAAGGTGGCGGGATCGGCGCGCGCGTCGCGCGACTGGCAATCACGTGCCCAACGTCATAGAGTCGCCCAACCAAACAAGGGGGGCGGGAATGCGAGCGTGCCTGGCGTGGCTGCTGTTTGCCGTGATGCCGTGTGTTCACGTCGAACACGTAGCGGGCGCCGATGCCGTCCAAAAATCAAGTGCCCCCGCATGGAGCGCCCGCCTGTTGGTCTCACCTCCCACGGACGCCTGGGCAACCAACGGCGGGAATATCTATAACCAGCGCTACTCCCCTCTGCGTCAGATCGAGCGTGGCAATGTAGCGAAGCTGAAGGCCGAGTGGCGTGCCTCGCTGCGGGGCTCGGGCCTGGGTGCCAGAAGCGGCAACCAGGCTCAGCCTATTGTCTATGACGGCGTCGTATACATCATGACAGGAGACAACGACGCATTCGCCGTGTCCGTCGACACGGGCGCCGTGCTCTGGGAGTACAAGGCCAACATCGACCCGAAGCTCGCCCGCCCCTGCTGCTCCTGGGTCGGGCGCGGTCTCGCGCTCGGCGAAGACAGAATTTTTGTCGGGCAGCTCGACGCCAAACTGGTCGCGCTGGATCGGCGGACCGGAAAAGTCCTGTGGTCCGTCCAGGCTGAGGACCCCAAACTGGGTTACGTGATCGCCAGCGCGCCACTCTATTACAACGGCATGGTGATCACCGGGTTCGCCGGTAGCGACATGGGCATTCGCGGCCGGCTGAAAGCCTTCGACGCGCGCACCGGCAAGTTACGTTGGACGTTCTACACCGTACCGGGGCCCGGCGAGCCGGGCCACGAGACCTGGCCGGCCGACAGCGATGTCTGGAAGCACGGCGGCGCTGCCATCTGGCAAACGCCCGCAGTCGACCCCGAGCTCGGCCTCATCTACTTCTCGACCGCGAATCCTGGCCCGGTGCTCAACGGACGCATCCGCCAGGGCGATAATCTTTTCAGCGTCTCGATCGTGGCGCTCGACGTTGCGACCGGCCGCTACCGCTGGCACTTCCAGCAGGTTCATCACGACATCTGGGACTACGACTCGCCCAATCCGGTCATCCTTTTCGACGCGAGTTACGGGGGAATACAACACAAAGCCGTCGCCGAGGCCGCCAAGACTGGCTGGGTGTATATCCTCGATCGCGTGACCGGCAAACCCTTGCTGGGAATCGTCGAGACCCCCGTCATGCAGGAACCGCGTCAATTGACTTCGCCAACGCAGCCCTTCCCCGTAGGCGATGCGGTGGTGCCGCAGTCCATCGACATGGCGCCGGAGGGATTCGACCTGGTCAACGAGGGCCGGATCTTCACGCCCTTCACCAAGGCTCCCGCGATCTGGAAGCCTCTCGCAGCCGTGAACTGGCCTCCGAGCTCCTACGATCCTGACACTCACCTCATGTACATCTGCGCCTCGGATGCTTTGTGGGGCGCGACCGGTGGCGATCCAGACTACCCAGTCGAGCCCGGCGCGTTGTATTCCGGGAGTGTCGTCGCCCGGTTTCCGGCTCCACGCCGCGGGGTGTTCGCGGTCATCGACCTGCTCACCAACCGCCTCGTCTGGCGCCAGCAGTGGGTGGACCAATGCTACAGCGGCTCGCTCGTCACGGCGGGCGGCTTACTGTTCGTCGGACGCAACGACGGCCGTCTGACCGCACTCGACAAAACAACGGGCCGCAAGCTTTGGGAATTTCAAACAGACGGGGGGGTCAACGCTCCCGCCTCCACTTTTGAGTACCGCGGCAAGCAGTACGTCGTCGTGTTGGCCGGCGGCACCGCGCTCGCAGGGAGTAAGCGTAGCGACGGGCTGTGGCTGTTCTCGTTGGATGGAAAGATGGGCCCGCTGCCGAAGGGTTCGGCAGACCCGACAGGGCAATTCCCGAGGCCAGGTCCACCAGGCGCGGCCGCAAACGTTGGCGCCGCAACCCCGGGCACCGCCCCCGCCGCAGCCGGCACTCCGAATTCGCACGCACGAACCGCCAACATCGAGCAGGGCAAAGATTCGTACACAACCGCCTGTGTAGTCTGTCACGGCGTAAACGGCAAGGGCGGCACACACGGCGGTCCCGCATTCACCCGCGAACTCACGAGCGAGGCGATCTCGAACGTCGTCACACGCGGCCGCAATGACATGCCCCCATTCGGCGCCGCCTTCTCAGCGGACCAACTGCAGGACCTCAGTGCCTATGTTCTAGAACTCGCCGCGCATTAGTAGCTTCGCGACATAGCGGACGGGCCACGCACAGCACCCCGGCTTTCAAGCCATCAGCCGCGTACACGTCTCGATACCCGCGTGCTCACGGCCGCTTCGCCAGATCCTCGCGAATGAATGCGGCGACATCGCTGATGTCCGTGGCCGTGAGCGTCGTCCCAAAGGCCGGCATGTTATTCCGCCCGGCACTCGTCACCGACACGATGTTCTCCACCGTCAGGCCACCGACGAGAGTCGGGCCGCCCCCGTGTCCGCCCTCGCCCGTTGCTCCATGGCACGGCACGCAAGCGGACTTGTAGAGGCGCGCGCCGTTCTCGCGATTCGGAACGCGATCATTCGCCGGGGCGGCTGCTGCTGGGGCTGAGGGCGGCGCCGGCGCCTGCCCGGGTGTTGCCCCAGGTGTTGCTCCGGGTGCCGCCCCGCCCGCCGCCCCGGGCGCGCCGGGCGCAGCCTTCTGCGGCACCACCGGCCCCATCGTCCCATCGAGCGAGAACATCCAAACCCCATCTCCAGCCTTCGCATTCGCAAAAACACCGCCGCCCGCGTGCACAACAACATACTGCTTACCCTTGCGTTCAAAGGTAGTCGCAGTCGTGTTGACACCCGCGTCCGTCATGAACTCCCACAAGGGCTGTCCATTACGCTTGTCCAGCGCCGTCAGCCGACCATCGGCGCGCCCAACAAACAGCAACCCGCCCGCCGTGACGATCGAGCCGCTATAGCAGATCTCCCGAAACTCGCGACGCCACACCAGCCGGTTCGTCGTCACATCCAGTGCCGCCAGAATGCCGCGGTCGTTCACCCGCGCCTGACCGAACATCCCGCCCATGTAGACCTTGTCGGGTTGAAAGGCCTCGAGCGTCTCGCGCGCGTGGAAGTTGCTGATCCGGTCACTGGCGCATACATACAGAGTGTGTGTCTCCGGGTCGTAAGAACTGGGTGGCCAGTTGGCACCGCCCATCGTCCCCGGCTTCACGGCGACGTCCTGTGTCCAGAAAGGCGTAAAAATCCTCCCTCGGTTGGGTAGCTCTGTGGCTCCCGGCGGCAGGCGGACCCCGTCTGGAATCACGTCGATTTCCTGGGGAACCACCGCATCCCCGAGGGGATATGGCTGAGTCGCCGCAGTGGCCTGCCGCGGCTCCTGCGGCACAGGCTTCTCGTCGATCCCGATCAGGGGCTGTCCGTTTTCCCGGTTGAGGATATAAGCCCAGCCGGTCTTGGAAACCTCCACCAGTCCCTTCACCGCCTGGCCGCCGATCACGGCGTCGAAGAGCACCACTGGATTAGGCGAGTCATAGTCCCACAGATCGTGGTGTACCTGCTGGAAGTGCCAGCGATACTTGCCCGTGCTGGCCTCGATGGCCACGATTGAATTGGCGAAAAGATTGTCGCCGGGACGCTCGGCACCGTGCAGATCGGGGCCGGGATTGCCGGTGGAGAAATAAATGAGCCCCAGCCGGGGGTCCACGGCGGGCGTCTGCCACACAGTCGCGCCCCCACGAGTCCAGGCATCACCCTCCTGTGGCCAGGTCTCATGGCCCCGCTCGCCGGGCCCGGGAACTGTATAAAACACCCAACGCAACTTCCCGGTGCGGGCGTCATAAGCCTTGAGCCGCCCCCGTACACCCATCTCGCCGCCGTTCATGCCGGTAATTACCAGGCCGGCGTAGTAAAGCGGCGCACTGGTGATACTGAAGCCTTCCTGCCAGGGCTCCACCTGCACGGACCACACCACCTTGCCGGTGCGTTGATCGAGGGCAACCAGCTTGGAATCGAGCTGACCCAAGAAGATCTTGCCCTCGCCCATGGCGACACCGCGGCTGGACTTGCCGATGGGATTGCCGCTCTTGGGATCGATGTTCGCGCGATAGGCCCACAGGATGCGGCCGGTCTCGATCTCCATGGCAAACACATCGCTCGCGCCGTTGGAAAGATACAAGGCATCGTCGGCAACCAGGATCTGCGCCTGCCCCGCGTTACCGGGCCCTGCGCCCGAGCCCATCCCGGTGCGCCAGAGCGCTTTCAGACCCGCGACGTTGTCGCGATTCAGGAGTGTCAGGGGCGAGTAACGTTGGTTGAAGATGTTGCCCCCGTTGGTGATCCAACCTGACTCGGGCAACGCGAGCAGTTGCTCCGCCGTAAACGCCGGCGATTTTGGAATCGACGCCGACTCGGGTGACTCGGCCGCCGCCCCCCGCGCAGCGGCCCAACCTGCTGGCAACCCCGCGCAGAGCGCAGCGACCGCCAGCAATGCCCCAGCACCGCACCTCACCTTTCTACTCATCGAACCCCTATCCATCGAAGCCCCCCTCTCCAATAGCGTGCGCGCACATTAAAACCGCAGCCTTTGCCGCGCGGTAATATGTCTTTAGCCCGATTTCACTCTAGATCGACCCCCGTTTCACCGGGTAACGATCTGCCGTGGCCGCAGGTCGGCCCCGGTGCGACAATGGCGCGGATAGATTTGAACCACGGCGGATCTTGCGCAATGGCCGAGTTTCCAGGGAATCCCAGCGACACCATGACTTCCTACTCCGAACTGAAACTGCACATCGATGGCGAATGGCTCGGCGCAGGCAGCCGTCGCACCCACTGCGTCATCAATCCCGCCAACGGCGCGACACTCGGTGAGTTGCCCCTGGTCGATACGGCCGATCTCGATCGCGCACTGCAGGCGGCCGACCGCGGCTATCGTCTCTGGAAGCGCTCTACCGCGGAAGAGCGTGGCCGGGTGTTGAAAGGCGCCGCGCAACTCATCCGACAAAGAGTGGAGCACATCGCGCGTGTGGCCACCCTGGAGGAAGGCAAAACCATCGCTGAGACCCGCATCGAGGCGCTGGTGACGGCCAACCTCTTCGAGTTCTACGGGGAAGAATGTCGTCGTACTTACGGGCGTGTGCTCGTCCGCCCGACCGGAACGCGATCCATGGTGGTGAAGGAGCCGGTCGGACCGGTCGCAGCCTTCGCCCCGTGGAATTTCCCGATTGCCAACCCGGGGCGCAAGCTCGGGGCGCCGATCGCCGCCGGCTGCTCGGTGATTCTCAAGCCGGCCGAAGAAGCACCCGCTGCGGCCATCGAGGTCGTGCGCGCACTTCTGGATGCCGGATTGCCGCCCGGCGTCTGCCAACTCGTCTTTGGAGTGCCGGACGAGGTGTCGCGGCACCTGCTGGCTTCGCCGATCATTCGCAAGCTGTCATTCACCGGCTCGACCGCGGTGGGCAAACACCTCCTCGCACTCGCCGCGGCAACAGTGAAGCGGACCACCATGGAGCTCGGCGGCCACGCGCCCGTCATCGTGTTTGATGATGCGGACCTCGGGCGCACGGTCGAAATGCTCGCAACCGCGAAATTCCGCAACTCCGGCCAGGTGTGCGTTTCCCCGACCCGCTTTTACATCCAGGAGGGCATCTACGACCGTTTCGTGGCGGCCTTCACCGAGCGCGTACGCAAAGTGAATGTCGGCGACGGCTTGCTCGACACCAGTCACATGGGACCGATGGCGAATCCGCGGCGACCCGTGGCCATCGAGAAGTTCATCGAGGACGCAACCTCCCACGGCGCCAAGGTGCACACCGGTGGCGAGCGTCACGGCAAGGAGGGTCTGTTCTTCCAGCCCACCGTGGTATCCAACGTCCCGGTGCAGGCGCGCATCATGAACGAGGAGCCGTTTGGACCAGTCGCCGTCCTTACGCCCTTCGCCACTTTCGACGAGGCGGTCGAGCAGGCGAATCGCCTCCCCTACGGGCTCGCCGCCTACGCCTTCACCGAATCCGCAAAACGGGCGATGTTGATCGGCGATGCGATCGAGTCAGGAATGGTAGGCATCAACGCGGTCACCCTGGCGGCACCCGACGCGCCGTTCGGCGGCGTGAAAGAAAGCGGCTTCGGATCGGAAGACGGACCTGAAGGCCTGGCGGCCTGCCTCGTGACCAAGACCATTCACCAGGCCTAAGCGACATACCCAGTAGCTAATCGGCCCGTCGGGCGCGGCAAGGCCCGCGCCCGTCTCACCGGTCGTTACGCCGGCTTGATGTGGAAAATCCGCTCAGCGTTCTTGTGATAGAGCTTGGCCTTGTCCTCGTCGGAAATCGGGGCCGCATCCATGAATGCCACGGCCGGGGCGCTCGGTTGATACGGATAGTCGATCGCCCATAGAACGTTGTCGGCGCCGAGTTTCTTGATCGAGTACTCGAGCGCCAAGGGATCCTCCACGCCGCTCGTGGTGATCACGAAGTTCTGGCGGAAATACTCGTCCATCGACAGCTTCGTCTTCGGCGCGCGGTTGGTTTTCTGCGCGCGGGAGTTCATGAAGTTCAGCCGCCAGAGCCAGAAATGCACGGCCTCGCCCATGTGGCCGATGCAGATCTTCAGCTTCGGGAAATGATCGAACACACCCGAGGCCATCATCCGCACGACATGCGTCCCGACCTCCATGCCGTAACCCCACATCGCGGAGTCCATGCCGTAGTCCTTCAGCGGCCCCTTGAAGTTGTCGGAAGCCGCGCGCGGATGGATATAGATGCAACCGTTCAAGGCCTCGGCAGCCTCCAGCACCGGCCAGAACTTCGGGTTGTCGAAGTACTCGCTGTTGGTATGGGAGTTGACAATGAAGCCGTTGAGTTTGAGCTTGGTGATGGCCCGCTCCATCTCCTTCGCCGCCCGCTTGGGCGCATGCGGCGCAAAAGACGCCAGCCCCGCGAAGCGCGTCGGATGACGGGAGATGACTTCGGCAAGACGGTCGTTGGCCAGTGTCGCCAGCTCGCAGGCCGTGTCAGAATCGAACATCTGCACACCCGGCGCCGTGAGAGACAACAACTGCATGTCGACGCCGTTCTCATCCATGTCGCGCAGGCGCGCATGCTCCATGTCGAGCAGACCTTCGAGGAAGTTCAGTACTCCGTAACCGGGGTGCTGGTCGTAGATCCCCCGGACCAGTTCGAGGTCGAGGCTCTCACCCGGTACGCGCGATACGGACTGCAACGCCTTGGCCACCTCCGGGATGGAAAAGGCTTCTTCGGTTGCGATCTTGCGGAATTTGCCGGCCATGCTGCCCCCGTTTTAAGAGTGAGAATCCCCGCAGCATAGCGACAGCGTCCGGCAGGAGGGTTCGGGCGAGACGGTTCGACCGCCTTGCGGCCACCGCGACGCACTGGGCCAGGGAGCGATGGCGGCCCGTCAGGCGCCGGAGGATCGTCCAGCGTATTGCACGAATTCGCCGGTTGTGGCAACGATCGCCAGCGGCGCGAGTTCGTTGGGCTGGCCGAAAAGGACGACCCGATTGCGCCCGGTGCGTTTGGCTTCATAGAGAGCGGCGTCGGCGTGCGCAAGCAACTGCCCGAGCTCATGGCCCGAATGACTCGTAGAGGCGATACCGAAGCTGGCCGAGACCGTCGCCTTCGTTGTGCCCTGGTAGGCGGTGATCCCCGCGATGGTCATTCGAAGTTGCTCGGCTCGCTGTCGCGCCTCTTCTGGATTGCAGGCCGGCAAGAGCACCCCGAACTCCTCGCCGCCGAAGCGCCCGAAGACCTCGTTCTTGTCCAAAAGCACCTTGCACGCCGACACCGTGCGTTTGAGTACGAAGTCTCCAGTGGCATGACCGTACTTGTCGTTGATCGATTTGAAGTGGTCGAGGTCACAAAGAATCATGCACAGGTGCTCGCCCGTACGACGGCTCGCCTCCAGCGCCCGCTCGGCCTGCGTGATGAAATGCGGACGATTGCAGATTCCGGTGAGCCCGTCGAGCTGCGAAAGGGTCTGGAAATGCAACTGCGACCGCTTGGTCCGATAGGCCCACAGACCGATGAAGATCACTGTCATTGTCAGCAGCACAATGTAGAGCCTGCTCGCCTCCACGGCCTTGCCGGTCAGTTGCCGTTCCAACTGCAGTACATGATTCTGCTTGTTGAGCGCATCCACCTGCAGCTTGTTGGCAATATTCTCGTGATTCACTTTCTGATAGGCGAGGTGCCGTGCGCTCAGGTCATCCAGGTAGGCCTTGTCGGCACTCGAGTACTGCTCGTGAAACTCGAGTGCGGCCTTGAAATCGCCCTGTTGTTTCGCGATCTCGTATAAGACGCGATACGCGATGACGAGCTGGTCGTTGAGTTCCTGCACCGGGCTGCTGGTAACATTCGCGGCGAATTGCCGCGCCAGCGCCGGTGTGCCCTTTCTTCGATAGGCGTCCGCCAGTAATGCATCGAACATCGCGAGAATCCGCGGAGCGCGGCTCGCCTTGACCTCATCATAGTGCTCCTGCAATACCTTGATGGCGTCATCGAACTTTTTCTGGTCGAGGAAGGCCTGCGCGGCAACGATGCGCGCGGCGTTGGCATTGAGGTTCTCACCTACTTTGACACAAGACTCGATGGCGCCTTGCAGGTCGGGGCCCGCCGTCTTGTAGCGACCGCTTTCGTAAAGGGCCCGTTCCTTGAGACGGCCCCCTATGCACACACCGCGTCCCAGCCAGTTCTCGTCGATGACCGTCTGCGCATAGCTCAATGCGAGGGCAAACTGGCCAACATCGGTATAAAGCTGTGCGGCGTTCACCTCGGCTTGCTGGAGGGCGGCCTTGTCCGACACCTGCGGAAGCAGCTCCAGAACGGCGCTCAGCCTGGAAAAGGCTTCCTCGTAGCGCTTTGAGACTTCCAACACGTTGACCGCGGTCGCGCCCGCCCGCAAGCGCAGCGTGACATCGGTCGCCGTATCGGCGAGAGCGTTCAGGCGCGCCATCGCCGTTTCGTTATCGCCTTCGTAGGCGCTCTGCCATCCTTCCAGGTAGCGCAGATAGTCGCGTTGTGAAGCCGTCAGCCCGTCCCGGACCTGTTGCACGGACCGCAGAATGTTTGCGAATTCCGGGTAGTTCGCTGTCCGCATCTGATCCGCTTTGAGCAGCAGTTCGGCAGGGGTGGGCACCCCCGCCCTGGCCGTGGACAGGCTGCCGGTAAACAGCAGGCACAGGAAAACAAGGCCGCCCGGCAAGACGCCCCAGGCGAGCCTTGAGTGATGGACTCGAGATTGCGCTGGGTTAGGCCGCACGATCCGTGACAGGCTGGCCCGCGTTCACATTCTCGACCTCATCCTCATCCTCATCCTCATCCTCATCGTCCTCGTCTTCGTCTTCGTCTTCGTCGTCCTCATCGAAATCTTCATCGTCCTCATCTTCGTCCTCGTCCTCGTCCTCGTCCTCGTCGTCCTCTTCTTCCTCTTCCTCGTCGTCCGGCTTGTTGATCATGCAGCACACATTCGTGTCCGCACCCAGCAACCGCTCGAGCGCGGCCTGGTCTTTACTGACAATCGCCAACCGCACAGCCGGGTCGATCCCGGCTTGCTGCAACGCCTCGGCCACCACCTCGCCGGTGGCATAGCGCAGGCCGGCGTCCTGTCCAAACCTCTCCAGAAAATCGATCACATTCAACACAGAGCCTTCTCCTCATCAGATGGACACAATATGCGACAAAATCATGGCGCGCCGGTCCCGGAAGCGTAGCCTACCGTGCGCTCACTTCTCCAGCGCGGCGTCCAGAGCGCTCAAACGCTCACGGACCTGCAGATCGGGCTCCAGCGATCGGGCGGGCGGGATCACCAGAGTCTCGTGCATGGTGATATCAGCATCGGGCAGCTTGCCCAGCGGCAGGCGCTCGATGCGAGGCGCGTGCATGGGTAAGGTCGCCGCCCTGTAGATGATGACCTCGTGCCCCAGGTCGTAGTCTCGCGCGAGCAACTCGACAAGCACCCGTCTGTACTGTGCATCTGTCGAAAACCGTGCGAACGATTGATCGCCGGCTACCCCGATCTGCCACAGGATCAGGTACGCGGAAGGGTCGATGCGACGCCTATAGAACATGAACTGGCTCGCCTCGTAATGCTGGCAGCCATAGCGTCCCGGATCGAAGCCCAAGTCGGCATACAAGCAATCCTCGGCCGAGACGCCTGGCTCCATATGAGCCGGGTACCCTTCCGCGCGGGCCATTTCGATTGCCTTATGCGGCGGCAATGCGAATACGCCCGGGTGCCCGTAAAAAGCGCCGCAGACGCGCTTGCCCGCACGGACCTCGGTCAGCAAGGTGTCGATCATCTGGCGATAGGTGTCCCCGCGCGACTTGCCCTCTCTGTAGAGCGGCTGAAGGCTGCGCACGTTCGGGTTCATCCGCGCCAGCCAAAGCTCGATGATGCCGTCCGACAAAGCGGTAAAAACAACATCGGCTTTCTCGATGTAGCTGCGCGCCAGAGGTGTTATATGAGAGCCGAGCGTCATACCCACTCCAACGCAAACGAGACTACCGCTGGAACCCATGTGCCCGGCGATTACGGCTAACGAGCCGCGATCAAGCCTATTTCCACCGCGTAAACCGGCGACGCCAGCTTCGCCTCCACGGTCGCCCGGGCAGGCGTGGCGCCAGCGGGGATCCACTTGTCCCAGACGCTGTTCATGTCCTCGAAAGAGCGCATGTCGGCCAGCCAGATCGTGACCGAGAGCAGCTTGGTTTTGTCCGTGCCGGCGGCCGCCAGCAGCTTATCGATGCGCTCCAGGATGTTCTTCGTCTGCTCTTTGACGGGGGCCCCCTGCGCATCGGCTGCCACCTGGCCCGCCAGATACACGACCCCATTGTGAACGACCGCCTGACTCATGCGCGGGCCGATCTCGAGACGCTCGATGCTGGTCATGCACTCCCCTTGAATGGATTCTTCAGACCTTGGTCTTGGGGTCCAGTGTACGTAATCCTGCACTGTCGGAGCGCGCCATCATGGCACTTGAATGGATTCGCCAGCAGTGGACCATCGGTACAGGACGCGGCGAACTTAACACCCCCGAAACGCGGTGCAGGGTAAGCGCAACACCGCGGGTGGGCAAGAGCGGGGAGCGCGGTCGGTGACGTAAATCGCGCACCCCGAATAAACCGGCCGATTCCTCAGCGAAGATAGCGAATTATCTGCACGGAGAATTGGCGACGACATACGCCTGTAACAATGAATGCGCTGACGCACTTACAGCGTGATCGTCCCTCGGCCCAGCTCGATGACCTCGCCGCTGACGCGGATGGCGCGATCGACGCCGACCTGCAGGAACAACGTTGACGGCCGGCCGGCGTACTCACCTTGCGAGATTTCAAATTCCTGCGGCAGCGACCGGCCCATCGCCAGGTACCAGCCCCCGAGATTCGCCGTCGCGGAGCCCGTCGCGGGGTCCTCGATGACCGCGCCGCCCTGCGGGAAAAAGAAACGTGACAGCAGCCGCCCCGGGGTCTGCAGCGGGGCGAACACGTAGGCCATTCTCTCAGCGCCATCGCGCGTGAGTGTCGAGAGGATGTCCGCAACGGGCTTGGCACGGCGGACGGCCGCCTCGTGGGTTACCGGGATCACGAGCTGTTCCGTCCCGGTATCCACCCACAGCGGCCGCTCGCCAATCTCGCGCTCATCGATACCGAGCATGCTGGCTAGCGTGGCGGGAGGCTCGGGTACCTCGCGCCAAGTCGGTGCATTGGCCTGCAGAGTCCAGCGGCGGCCCGAGGCCTGGACAGGAATGACACCGGCGGCCATTTCGAGTGTGAGAGTGTCGCCGGCCCATCCCAGCTCACGACACACATGCGCCGTCCCAAGCGTCGGATGACCGGCAAAGCGCATTTCGTAGTGAGGCGTAAAAATGCGTACCCGCGCGCTGGCGCGGTCCGATGGCAACAGGAAGGTCGTCTCGGACAGGTTGAACTG
>DATBCZ010000573.1:0-6916 GCA_036270175.1 Steroidobacteraceae bacterium
TCCCGGTGTCGCGTACCGTGAACTCCGTCGGGGTGAGCTTGACGTCGATCGTACCTTCCTGCGTGAAGTTGACTGCATTCAGAAGCAGGTTGTTGACTACACAAGCGATCATCACGGGTGCGCCCCCCACCACCACCGGCTCGACGTCGACGTTGAGTTGCAGAGATTTGATCGCCGCGCCGGCTGCCACGCCTTCAACAGCTTCTCTCACGATCTGATCCAGAGCACAGGGCTGCGCGGCGCCACCGGATTCACCGCGCGCAAGAAACAACAGTGCCTCGATCAGCGATTGCATCTGGCCGCTGGCGCGCCGGATTCTCAGAACGCGCTCGCGCGCGGCCGGTGCAAGCTCCGGCTCTTCCGCAAGCAACTCCGCTGCGCTCGCTATGATCGCCAACGGCGTACGCAGTTCGTGGCTGGCGTCTTCCGTGAACGCATGCTCGCGCTCGAGGACCCCGTCGAGCCGATCCATGTAATCATCGAACGCGGCGGCGATCACACCAACCTCCCGGTTGGAAAAGCGATTGCCGAGACGCTCGTTGCGTCGGGATGGGTCGAGGTGCGAGACGTCGTTGGCGAGTTCGGTCACCGGTCGCATGACCGCCCGCGACAGCCCGATTCCAATTACGGCAGACAGCCCGAGCGCGATCAATCCAACGAGCACCGCCACGGCGACGACGCTGTCTTCGAGAGACTCAACATGCGCCGTGTCCAGAAGTACATAGAGGCGGGCGCCCGGGACTGCGTCGACCGCGACGAAGTAGACGCGGTCCCGGATGAGGGTGTCCCCATGTACGCCGTTCGAGAGAGACCTCAGTTCCGCGGGTAACGCCGCTCGGTCTTCCGGCGTTCGTACGATAAACCCGGACAGTCCACTCGACGAGGGCGGCGTCGCCTGGCTGGTTTCGGAGACCTCGGTTTTCAGCTCCTGCATCTCGCGCACCAGGGTGCGATGGAGCAACTCGTCTTCCAACAGCTCAACGAATTGATGCACCGCAAAGGCAAAAACGGCGCACAGGACCAACGTGAGGACCGAGGTGGCGAGCAGAAAGCGGGCTCGTAAGCTCCAGCTCGAGAACATCAAATGTCACGCCAGGCGATAGCCGATACCGTGCACAGTATGCAGCAACTTCGGCTCGGTTTCGGAGTCGACTGCGTTGCGAATGATCAGGATGTGCCCGCGCAGGGCGGCATCGGTACCGGGTGGATCGTCGCCCCAGACGGTACGCTCGATCTGTTCTCGTGTGACGACTCCGGGCGAGGCTCGCATGAGCTGCTCGAGAATGCGCATGCCGGTCGGTGCGAGCGATATCGCTCGGGAGCCGCGCCGGATGAGCAGTGTCCGCAGATCGAAAGTCAGGTCAGCAACCTGCAGGACGCCTCGCGAGCCGGATGCTCTGCGCACGAGAGCCTTCAGTCGCGCTTGCAGCTCCAGGAGAGAAAACGGCTTCGTCACGTAGTCGTCGGCCCCGGCGTCGAAGCCGCTGAGCTTGTCCGCCTCCGTGTCCCGAGCCGTGAGCATGATGATCGGAATGTCCCGTCGCGCGGTATCCCGCAAGCGCCGGCATAGCGTCAGGCCATCCAGTCCCGGCAGACCCAGGTCCAGGATTACCGCGTCATACCCTTCGCTGCCAGCGAGTTGCAGACCTTGCGTCCCGTCGCGCGCGTAGTCGACCGTATTCCCGCGAGATTCCAGGAACTCGCCCACATTTGCCGATAGATCGAGGTTATCCTCAATGAGCAGGAGATGCATCCGGGTAGCCTATCACCGCCGCCGTAATGAAAGCTTCACGTAAGGGTGCTTACGCTATACTTACAAGCTGCCCATCGGCGCCGGAGTAACAGGCGAGCGCGCGTTGAAAGCGGCGCGGCGTGAAATCCGGCCAGAGGCAATCGACGTAATGGAGTCGGGCGTATGCGGCCTCCCACAGCATGAATGCGCTCTGCCAGCTGCCTCCGCCAGTACGGACCAACAGGTCGACTGCGCCCGCGGGCAGGGCGGTCCAGTCAATCTCGCGCAACTGCCGGTCGAACGTTTCCGGTGCACAGGCATCGGTGCTGCGCCAGGTCGCCCTCACGACGCTGTCATGGGCGGAGTAATCGACAACGATTCGCAATTGCATTCGCGAATCGCTGCAGCTCGACGGAGTAGGGCCATTGAAATCGCGGGGCAGCGCCGCGCCCAGTTGGCCGTTGTTGCCAATAACATTGATTCGTATGGAGCGCTCGCGGCACTGCTCGGCATCGCTACGAAGGTAACTGCCGAGCACACCCAGATCGGCAGCGATTTCCTGCCGCGGCCGTGTGCAATCAGGCGTGCAGATCGAATACAGAGTCAGTGTCCTCACCCCCGCATCGGCAGCCAGACGCACCGTGTTGCGTAAAGTCGCAACACCCTCGTCCAGGGCCGCCGTCGGCGGCAGCCCGCGTTGTGCCGCCCACCGGCTATTCCCATTCATGATGATCGCGACGTGCATGCTGAGAACCATTCCCATCGGCGCTGACGACACAGTTACTTTACAACGCAAAGTAAGTCGGTGTCCACGCGGGCACGCCGCGGGGTGCCTGCGGTTGGCGACAGGTTGGGCCGCCTCGGAAGGCCACTGCATCCCCTTGTGCTACGCTTCATTCCACAACGAACAGGAACCTTCCGTGCGCACTAAAAGAATAACGGCAGCTGGATTCACGGTGTTTGCTTTGTGTCTCGCTCTGCTCCTGGAGGGTCAGCACGCGTCGGCGCAGACGCCGCCAAAGTACGCGGACTATCCTAGCGAGACACCAGAGAAATTCGTGCCTCCCACGTATGGGATGGATCACGAGTCGCGCGAAGTCATGGTCCCCATGCGTGACGGTGTCAAATTGCGCACCGTCATCCTCGTCCCTAAAGGCGCCAGGCACGAGGGAATGCTCCTGACGCGTACCCCGTACGACGCCCGCACACTGTCGGCCAATCTGCACAGCGCGCATCTCGGCGCGCGGCTCTGGGGATACGACAACGCGACCGAGACGATCATCGAGGGCGGCTATATCCGGGTGTTGCAGGATATTCGCGGCAAGTATGGCAGCGAGGGCGACTTCGTAATGAATCGTCCTGTGCACGGCAGCCTCAATCCGACGCCCGTGGACGAATCGACCGATACCTGGGACACGATCGACTGGCTCGTGAAGAACGTGCCGGAGTCGAACGGCAAAGTCGGTGTATTGGGAATTTCCTACGACGGCTATCTTTCCCTGATGCCGCTCGTGAACCCACATCCGGCGCTCAAGGTTGCCGTGCCGATGAATCCGATGGTGGACGGCTGGCGCGGCGATGATTGGTTTCACAACGGCGCGTTTCGCCAGCAGAATCTCCCGTATATCTACGAGCAGACCGCGACCCGGTCGAACGACGAGCACTGGCAGTCGACTCACTTCGATGACTACGACATGTACATGCGGGCCGGCTCGGCCGGAGAGTTGGCCCGGCAGCGTGGCATGGACCAGATCGGCTTCTGGAAGAAGCTGGCCGCGCACCCGGCGTATGACAGTTTCTGGAGCGAGCAGGCGGTAGACAAGGTTCTCGCCGGGCAGCCCCTGAGCGTACCGACGATGCTGGTCTCGAGCCTGTGGGATCAGGAGGACATCTACGGTGCCATTGCCGTCTACAAAGCCCTGCAAGCCGGCAACCAGGGCAACCTGTTCCTGGTGTTGGGGCCCTGGCATCACGGGCAGGAAATCGAAGCGGCCAGTTCGCTGGGTGCCATCCAATTTGGCAGCGACACGGGGCTGTACTTCAGGTTGAAGATCCTGGCGCCATTCCTGGCGCACTACCTGAAAGACGACACGCCGGCCATGCAGGTCGCGCCGGTGACGGCCTTCGTCACGGGCACCAACACCTGGGAACAACTTCAGACCTGGCCATCGGGTTGCGCAAACGGCTGCACGCCTACAGCAACGCGTTTGTACTTCGGCGCCGACGGCCAGTTGAGCTACCAGTCGCCGACGGCCCACGAGGGGTTCGACGAATATATCTCCGATCCCTCGAAGCCGGTGCCGTTTCGCGCGCGTCCGATCCAGCCGGTGGGCTACCTGCCGCCACTGTCCTGGGCGCGGTGGCTGGTGGATGACCAGCGCGAGTTTTCAGGTCGTACGGATGTTTTGACGTACAGCACCGACGTGTTGACTACACCAACAAAGATCAGTGGTGAGCCGACCGCGAACCTGGTGGCGGCGACGACCGGCACCGATGTCGACTGGGTGGTAAAGCTGATCGACGTGTACCCGGATGAAGTGCCCGGGCATCCCGAGTTAGGTGGTTACCAGCTGCCCGTGGCGATGGATATATTTCGCGGACGTTATCGCGAGAGTTTTGCCGAAGCGAAAGCGATCGTTCGCAATCGACCCCTAACCTACAAGTTCGCACTCCCGACGACGAATCACGTTTTCCTGCCCGGGCACAAGATCATGGTACAAGTTCAGTCAGCGTGGTTCCCACTGTATGACCGCAACCCCCAGACCTTTGTACCGAACATCCTGTTTGCCAAGCCGGCGGACTACCGTAAGGCCACGGAGCGCATTTACCGCGCCGCGGACAAGGCGAGTTTTGTAGAGCTGCCGGTCGTGCCGGCGG
The DNA here is from genome assembly GCA_036270175.1 of Steroidobacteraceae bacterium. Taxonomy (GTDB): domain Bacteria; phylum Pseudomonadota; class Gammaproteobacteria; order Steroidobacterales; family Steroidobacteraceae; genus 13-2-20CM-66-19. Next base: position 4,610 of record DATBCZ010000573.1, read on the forward strand.
GACGCTAGGAGTCAGGCGAGTGATCAAAGGCAGCGAAATCCGGCAGGCAGACTATCCTATCGATCGGCAGTTTCTCGACCGCTGGTCACCGCGGGCCCTGTCGGGGACGGAAATTCCCCTGCAGGACCTCATGACATTGTTGGAGGCCGCACGGTGGGCGCCGTCCTCGAGTAATCTGCAACCGTGGCGTATGTTGTACGCCCGCCGCAATACGCCGGCGTGGCCGTCGTTTTTCGATGTGCTGAATGACTCGAACAAGATCTGGGTCCTGAATGCAGGCGCCCTGGTCCTGTTCGTTTCTCACCGGCTGAATGAAAAGACCGGCCAACCCGCGGCCTCCCATTCGTTCGATACCGGCGCCGCCTGGGCCTTTTTTGCGTTACAAGGTTTTGCCAAGGGCTACGTCGTGCACGGCATGCTGGGTTTCGATCACGCTCGCGCGCGCAAGGAGCTGGGTATTCCAGATGACTACAGCATCGATGTCATGGTGGCGGTTGGCAGTCCCGCACCGCGCGAGACACTACCTCCGAAGCTGCAGGAACGTGAGATACCGAGCCAACGGCGCAAGCTGACTGAGACGGTGTTCGAAGGGAAGTGGCCGGACGGCCGTTAGGGTACCAACGTGTCCGATGACTTCGAGACCCTCCACCTGGGTGGTCGAGCACTGCGATACATCTGTGAAGGTGAGGGCACACCGACCGTAGTCGTCGAGCAGGGCCAGGGTATTTCCATCGAGCGGGGTTTTTCTTTCCCCAGCGTCGTGGGTTGGGCGCGAGTGTTCACGGAGGTTCAAAAGACCACCCGCATCTGCATGCACGATCGCGCCGGTCTCGGTTCGAGCAGCCGGGCAAAAGCCCCGCGAGCCAGTGTGCAGATGGTCGAAGACCTGCGCATGCTGCTACGGAAGGCGCGGATAGAGCCCCCTTACGTACTGGTGGGCCAATCGATTGGCGGATTCAACGCCCGGCTTTTCGCCGCCAGGTACCCCCAGGAAGTGGTGGGAATGGTTCTGGTGGACTCCTCGCATCCCGACCAGCGCGCCCGGTTCTCCGAATTCCTACCCCCGGAGTCTGCCGATGAGCCCCGCACGGTCCGTTTGCTTCGGCACGGACTCGACCCATCCGCCACGCCCGAAGGGATCGATTTTCGGGCAAGCGCGGACCAGGTTCGCACGGCGCCGTCCCTCGGACTCATGCCCCTGGTGGTACTGAGCCAAAGTCCGAATGCGCTGCGCCCGGCAGGGTTCCCAGCGGAGATCTGGGACAAGATGCGAACGACCTGGGCGGGACTCCAGGCCGACTTGTTGAATCTGTCCGGGAACAGCAGTCAGGTCGTGGCCACCCATTCCGGACATCTCATTCAGCTCGAAGAACCCCAACTGGTGATCGACGCCATCCTCAAGGTCGTTCACCAGGCCCGCTCGGGAAAGATATCCCTGCACTAGAGTTGCCGCTGGCCAGCTGTGCCTCTATAAACGCCGCGAAGGCGCGCGCTTTGGCACTCGCACGGCGACCTGTGGGAAATACCGTCCACAATGCGATCGGCGGCAAAGTCCAGTCCCGCAGCACCGCTCGAACGAGCCCGCTCTGTAACTCTGGAGCAAACATCCATTCCGACGTGATCACGAGTCCAAGGCCGGCGAACACCGCTGCACGCACTCCCTCCGCCGCCGTGACGCGAACACGGCCTTTGACAGTCACCGCGGCTTCTGTCGTGCCCTGACGAAACGTCCAGACCGCGCCACCTCCGCGCTGCTCGTAGATAACAGCCTCGTGGGTGAGCAAATCCTCCGGCACCGCCGGCTCGCCCGCCTTCTCGAAATAGGCGGGTGTACCCAACACCACGCGAGGCCCATCGGCGATTTTCCGTGCCATGAGGCTCGAGTCCTGCAGGGTCCCCATTCGCAGTGCGACGTCGATTCCCGCCTCGATGAGATCGATGTTGTTGTCGTCAAGAACAACATCGATCTGCAGAGCCGGATGTTGTGCCAGGAATAGCGGCAACTGCGGAATGACATGCAGCCGCGCGAATGTCACAGCGGCGCAGACTCGCAGGCGCCCGGACAAAGCCGTCCCAGCGCCTCGGGCCACCTGGTCGGCTTCGTCGGCCTCCTCGATGGAACGCCTGGCGTGCTCGTAAAAGCTTTGTCCGGCCTCGGTAGGCGTCAACCCGTGTGTCGAGCGTAACAGTAAGCGCACGCCAAGCCGCTCCTCGAGCTGCGCTATTGTCTTCGATATCGCCGGCTGTCCGACACGGAGTTGGCGCGCCGCTCCGGAAAACGAACCGGTCTCGATCACGCGGATAAAC
>DATBCZ010000574.1:0-12614 GCA_036270175.1 Steroidobacteraceae bacterium
GGACTGGTCTTCTTCGATGGCGACAAGCTTCGCCACCGGATCTCGCCTCTAGGCGAGAACGAGGTCCGTGTGTCGCTGACGTTCGAGTACGTAACCAACCCGAAGATGCATGTCGGGTGGCGCGTCATCTCCAACATGAAGGACGCGTTTGGCTACTTCGGCTTCCGGCAGGTATTCCGCCGGCGGCGGCGTGGACGGGCGCCCAGGCCGGCAGGCGCACCCGAGCTGCTATGACAAAGGCGGCCACCTGGCTCCTGACGGCGGGAGCGTTATTGTTCATTGGCGTGTTGGCCTCACAGGGGCTGCCGGCGGTCCTGTCGGCGTTGGCCGCGGCCGGTTGGGGCCTGGTGCTGGTGGCCTTATTTCATCTTCTGCCGCTGGTACTCGATGCCGCGGCGATTCGCGTGTTGTTCAGGCCAGGCGCCTCGACGGTCACCCTGCGCGACTCGATCCTGACACGATGGGTCGGAGAGTCGGCGAACAGTTTTCTTCCGGCGGGACAACTGGGCGGTCCTGTGCTCATGGCCCGGCACCTGGCGCATCGGGGCATGCCCATGCGGGATGCCGCCGCCGTGATCACGGTCAGCACTACTCTCGGAACGTTTGCACAGATTATCTTTGCCTTGTGTGGTGTAGCCCTCCTGGGGGCGCACGCCGGGCACATCTCCGAACACGCCCTGCGGATGTCAGCGCTGGTGGCGAGCGGCTTCCTCGCGGTTCAGATCGGCGGCTTCTACCTTCTGCAGCGGCGCGGCTTCTTCAGCAAGCTCATCCGGACTGCGACCCGCTTCGCGGGTAAGCGCGACTGGTCACAGTGGGTGAGCCGCGCTGAGGCGATCGATCTGTCCATACAGGAGATCTATCGCCGGGGGGATGGTGTCGCCGCCAGTTTCCTGCTTAGTCTAGTGGGGTGGGTCGTTGGGACCGGTGAAGTCTTCCTTGTCCTGCAGCTTCTCGGTCATCCGGCGAGTTGGCTCGATTCACTGTTGCTCGAAAGCCTGGGGCAGGCCATTCGCGGCGCGGCTTTTGCCGTACCGGGCGCCCTTGGGGTGCAGGAGGGCGGCTACCTGCTGTTGGCACCGTTGGCCGGGCTACCGCCGGATGCAGCCTTGGCCCTTTCGCTCGCAAAACGCACGCGGGAGATCCTATTGGGCCTGCCTGGTCTGTTGTACCTTCACCTCGCGGAAAGGGCTGGCGCAGCCGCCACACGCCCCGTTCCGCCTTGAGATTATTGTTAGGGAGTTTCATGCGAGCGATCATTCTTGCCGCCGGACGCGGTATGCGTCTGCGGGAGGCCGCCGACGTACCGAAGTGTCTGCTGAGCTTCGATGGCGTGACCTTACTCGAGCGCCACTTGCGCCTGCTGCGCCGTGCCGGGGTCGATGAGGTCGTGCTGGCGCTCGGTTGGCGCCACGAGTTGGTGTCGGCCGAGCTCGATCGCCTGGAATGGCGACCGCGGCCCGAAATTGTCATCAATCCGGGCTTCGAGCTCGGCAGCGTCCTTACCGTGCACACGGTTGCCGAGGCCATGACACGCGGCGGCGACGTTCTGCTCATGGACGCCGACGTGCTTTATCACGAGCGCATCATGGCGGCCCTGGTGGCGGGAGCGACGCCGGTAAACCGGGTGCTCCTCGATCGTGACTTCGAAGCCGGTGATGAGCCTGTGAAGCTGTGCGTGCGCGACGGTGTGCCGGTGGAGTTGCGCAAGCAACTCGCTCCCGACCTGAAGTACGACACGATCGGTGAGTCGGTTGGGTTCTTCCGCTTCGACAATACGGGCGCACGGCGGCTCGCGGCTATTGTCTCCGACTATGTCGGCAGCGACCGCTCCCACCTGCCCCACGAGGAGGCGGTTCGCGACCTGTTCCGCGAAGGCAGCCAGGTCGTGGAGGTCGCCGATGTGACGGGCGCACCGTGGATCGAGATCGATTTTCCGAACGATGTTTCCCGGGCAGCACACGAAGTGCTGCCGCAATTGCCGCCCATTGCCAACTAAGGACCCATGCCGAAAATGAATGCTTCATTGGCTTCAGCACGCGCGCCCGGCACGCCGGGCGCGCATGAGAGCGCCGGCGCGACCCGCAGCGCCAAACTGCGCCAGATGTTGTTGAGCGAGCAGCTCGAATTTCTGATGGAAGCGCACAATGGCTTATCCGCCCGCATTGTGCGCGAGGCGGGGTTCAGCGGCATCTGGGCCTCGGGCCTGTCGATTTCCGCCCAGCTCGGGGTTCGCGACAACAACGAGGCGAGTTGGACCCAGGTGGTCGACGTCCTCGAGTTCATGGCCGACGCCAGCGATCTGCCGATTCTTCTCGACGGCGATACCGGCTACGGCAACTTCAACAACCTGCGCCGCCTGGTGCGCAAGCTCGAGCAGCGCGGCATCGCCGGGGTGTGCATCGAGGACAAGCAGTTCCCGAAAACCAACAGCTTTCTCAACGGCGAGCGTCAGCCGCTGGCCGACATCGCCGAATTCGCGGGCAAGATCGCGGCCGGCAAGGACACGCAGCACGACCCGAATTTCTCTATCGTCGCGCGGGTCGAGGCGCTCATCGCCGGCTGGGGGATGGAGGAAGCACTGCGGCGCGCGGAGGCCTATCGCCGCGCCGGCGCCGATGCCATTCTGATTCACAGCAAACTGTCGAAACCCGACGAGATCCTGACTTTCGCGCGCGAATGGGCCGGGCGCGGGCCGCTCGTGATCGTGCCGACCAAGTACTACAGCACACCCACGAACGTGTTCCGCCTCGCGGGCATCAGCCTCGTCATCTGGGCGAACCACATGGTGCGCTCGGCGACGAGCGCCATGCAGAGTGTCGCCAAGGAGGTGTTCGCCAGCCAGACACTGGTGAACATCGAGGACCGCATCGTCTCGGTCGATGAGATCTTCCGCCTCCAGGATGCCGATGAGTACTCCGAGGCGGAGCGGCTCTACCTGTCCGCTTCCACGACCTCGCGGTCCGCGGTCGTGTTGGCGGCAAGTCGTGGCAAGGGGCTCGAGGCCGTCACCACCGACCGGCCCAAAGTCATGTTGCCGATCGCGGGCAAACCGCTCTTGCGCTGGCTCGTCGACAGTTTCAAGAAAGAGAGCATCAACGACATTACCGTGGTCGGCGGCTATCGCGCCGATTCGATCGATCCGGCGGGCATCCGCCTGGTCGTGAACGAGCGCTACGCACAGACCGACGAGCTCGCCTCGCTGGCCTGCGCCATCGAGAAGCTCGAATCGGACACGGTGATTTCCTACGGCGATCTGCTGTTTCGCAGTTATGTATTGCGCGACCTCGTCGAGAACAAGGCCGATTTCTCGGTGGTAGTCGACTCGTCACCGACCGACGCCAGCAATCGTACGGTACGCGATTTTGCGTATTGCAGCCGCGGCGACGACCGCGGTTTGTTCGGTACCCAGGTTCTCCTGAAGCGCGTGGTGAGCCGGGCGGACACGCGGCCGGAAGGCACTCTCGATGGAGAGCCGCAGGGCCGTTGGATCGGAATGTTGAATGTCAGTCGCCAGGGCCTGGTGAAGTTGAAGACGGTGCTGGCGACTCTGCGTGCCCGCCCCGATTTCGATGCGCTCGATATGCCAGCGTTGCTGAACGCGCTGATTGCCGATGGCGCGGCCATCGAAGTGTTGTACGTGCACGGCCACTGGCGCGGGGTGAATGATCTCGAGGATTTCCGCCGCGCCGTCGATTTCGCGCACGGGCAGACACCCTTCGGCAGCAGCACGCCGGACGCGCCGCCGACCGAAGGCAACACGTGATCGAAGCGCGTCACTTCGTGGAAGCCGCGCGGGAGCGCGGCTTCGAATGGTACGCGGGCGTGCCGTGCTCCTATCTCACGCCATTCATCAACTATGTGCTGCAGGATCCCTCGTTGCACTACGTGTCGATGGCGAACGAGGGCGATGCGGTCGCCCTGATCGCGGGGGTCGCGCTCGCCGGGGTTCCGGGTGGTGGTCATCGGCGCGGGATCGCGATGATGCAGAACTCCGGACTGGGCAATGCCGTCAGCCCGCTCACGTCTTTGACCTGGACGTTCCGTTTACCTCAGTTGTTGATCGTCACCTGGCGGGGGCAGCCGGGCGTTCCCGACGAGCCGCAACACGCCTTGATGGGACCCATCACGCCGGCGATGTTGGACACCATGGAGATCCGCTGGGAACTGTTTCCGACGGACGCCGCGGCGATCGGTCCGGCCCTCGATCGTGCCATCGCCCATATGGACGCCACCGGCCGGCCGTACGCCCTGGTGATGCAAAAGGGAAGTGTTGCCACCTATCCGCTACGGCCTGGCGCCGACGCGATCGGGGTACGAGCTTCGCGGGCGGCAGCCACCGTGGAGTCGTCACAGGCGGCGCCTGCGAAACGCGTGTCCCGGCAGGAAGCCTTGCGGGAGGTGGTGGGTCGGACTGCTCCCGGTTCCACCGCCGTGTTGGCGTCTACCGGGTTCTGTGGCCGCGAGTTGTATGCGGTTGAAGACCGGCCCAACCACCTCTACATGGTGGGCTCTATGGGTTGCGTAGTGCCGCTTGCGCTGGGTCTGGCGCTGGCTCGGCCGGACCTGCGCGTGGTCGCGCTCGATGGTGACGGAGCGGCGTTGATGCGAATGGGAGCCTTCGCGACCGTCGGAGCCTACGGCCCACCCAACCTGCGGCATCTGCTGCTCGATAACGGTGCTCATGACTCCACCGGTGGCCAGGCGACCGTGTCGCCCAATGTTTCGTTCGCGCAGGTTGCCGCCGCCTGCGGTTACGCGTCGTCGCTCGAAACCGATGCTTTGAGCTCTATTTCAGCCTGGCTGGACCTCCCGCCGCTCGACGGGCCACGCTTCGCGCGCCTGCTGACGCGCCCCGGGAGTCCGGCGGACCTGCCCCGACCGTCAATAACTCCAGTCGACGTCAAGACACGTCTGATGCAACACTTCGCTCCCCAAACCGGAGCGCCGTAATGCTGTTGCTGAATCCCGGGCCTGTCACACTGAGTGAGCGGGTCCGCCGCAGTTTGCTGCAACCTGACCTGTGTCATCGCGAGAGCGAGTTCTTCGACTTGCAGGACGAGGCGCGCACCCGCCTGCTGGCGGTGTATGGGCTGGATCCGGCCGAGTGGACCGCGGTGCTCATGACCGGCTCGGGCACGGCCGCCGTCGAGAGCATGGTGGCCGCGGTGATCCCCGAAGGAGGCCGCGTCCTGATCGTGGAGAACGGCGTGTACGGGGAGCGGATTGCGCAGATGTGCGCGCAATACCGGATTTCTCACGAGCGCATCATCGGCTCCTGGATGGAGGCGCCGGACATTGCCGCGGTTGCCGCGCGACTCGACGCGGCCTCGAGCGAGGCCCCTTTCACACACCTTTCGGTCGTTCATCACGAGACCACGACGGGGCGACTGAATGATCTGCGGCCGCTGGCCGAGCTGTGTCGCTCGCGGGACCTTGGCTTGCTGCTCGACGGCGTCAGCAGTTTCGGCGCGGAAGAACTCGATTTTACGCACGGTGGCCTGTCGGCTGTGGCCGCGACGGCGAACAAGTGCCTGCATGGAGTGCCGGGTGTTTCGTTTGTGATCGTGCGGCGGGATGCGCTTGCCCGCGCTGCGAGTCGCGCCTACTACCTGGACCTCGGCCGGCTGGCGAGATTACAGGATCAGCGCAACACGCCGTTCACGCCGGCCGTGCATGCTTACTATGCTCTTGTGGAAGCTCTGCGTGAGTTTGCAGAAGAGGGCGGCCGGCCGAGGCGGTATAGGCATTACAAGGCGCTGGCGGAGCAGGCGCGGGAAGGGTTGGCGGCTTTGGGGATCCCGACGGTCATTCCACCACAGGAATCGTCGGTTGTTCTTCGTTCGTACCGTTTACCGCCCGGACTGACATACTCGCAGCTGCATGATGAGCTAAAGAGCGATGGTTTTGTGATATATGCGGGACAGGGGGATTTGTCGAAGACGCTGTTCCGCATTTCGACAATGGGTAATCTGACCAATGGCGATATCGAACGACTACTGACGTGTTTCGCGAAGCTGCGCTAAAAATATCCCGGGGGAGTCTGGTTGCCCTCCTGCTCGTGACAGCGTCCTGGTCGTGCTTCGCCGACCCCGGAGATGTACCACCGGCCCCTGACGCGGGCGGCACAAAGCCGACGCTTCCGCCCGCCGACCTGCAGCACTGGTACGACTTGTCCAATCTGCCGTTCATCCCGGTGCCGTCCATTGGCGCGGACCCGAATAGCGGCACGACGGTGGGTTTGCTGCCGGTCTGGCTGCATACCGACGAAAATCACGAGATCACCCGGATCATCGCGCCCGACGTCACACACAACCCTTATTTCGGCTGGGGTTTCCACGGGCGTCTGTATTCATACAATTCGACCGACGAGCAGTGGTCGATCGTTGTCGGAGCGAGGGAGAAGGTCGAGCGTAACGTCGATGCTCAATACCAGCTGGGCCGCCTGCACCAGGGGAATTTCACTTCCACCTCTGACGTGGATTTCGATCGCGACGGCACGCCGCGCTTCTTTGGCATCGGCAACGACACGCGGCTCGCCAACCAGTCGAACTACACCGCCCAGACGACCCTGCTGCAGGAACAACTCGGCTGGAATCTGACGCCTCACTGGCAGTTGCTGTACACCATTCGTAAGCGCATCGTAAAGGTGCTTCCCGGCACGCTGTCGAGCGTTCCGTCCATCCAGACTGTGTTCGGAACCACCGTACTGGGAACCAACAGCGAGTTGCTCAATCGATACTCGGTCGTCTACGACACGCGAGACGATCTGACCGCGCCGCGTACGGGGATGCGAGTCGTCGTGTATGGAGGAGCGGCCAGCCGCGGTGGCATCTTCAACGAGTCGCTGTACAGCGAAGCCGGCGGCGACGCGCGCGGCTATTGGTCGATCCGACCGGACACGGTCGTAGCGGCGCACATGTCGATACGTTACATGCCTCACACGAGCGAGCAAGTCCCGTTCTGGGCTCTCAGCAGCCTCGGCGGCGACACGAGCGACGTGGGGGGCGAACAGCCGTTGCGTGGCTTCGGCGCGGGTCGGTTTTATGACCGGAATGCTTTCTCCGCCAGCGCCGAAGTGCGTCATACGTTCTGGGGATTCAACGCGGAGTCGACGCACGTCGACCTGGAGATCGCGCCCTTCGTGGATACGGGGCAGGTCTTTGGGCGCACCAGCACCTTTCCCATCGAGCGGCTGCACACCGTGGGTGGCGTAGCATTCCGCGGCATCGCCCGACCCTCGGTCGTGGGTTATGTCGATGTCGGTTACGGCAGTGAAGGCGCGGCCGTGTTCACTGGACTGAATTATCCTTTTTAGGGGCGTGTCCGCATGAGCGATCTGAGCACTTTTCCCAGCACGAAGAAGTGGCCTCCGCAGCACCCGGACCGGATCCAGCTCTACTCGCTGCCAACGCCCAACGGCGTCAAGGTATCGATCATGCTGGAGGAGACCGGCCTGCCTTACGAGCCGCACCTGGTGCGTTTCGATAGCAACGACCAGCTCTCGCCGGAGTTCCTGGCCGTCAATCCCAACAACAAGATTCCCGCCATTCTCGATCCCAACGGGCCGGGCGGCAAGCCGCTGCCGCTGTTTGAATCCGGCGCGATTCTTCTCTATCTCGCGGACAAGGCGCAGCGCTTCCTGCCGCAGGAGGCGCACCGGCGCTACCAGACCATCCAGTGGCTCATGTTCCAGATGGGGGGCGTCGGTCCGATGTTCGGCCAGGTTGGTTTTTTCCACAAGTTCGCGGGCAAGGACTACGAGGACAAGCGGCCGCGCGATCGTTATATCGGGGAAGCGAAGCGGCTGCTCGGCGTGCTGGATCGCCACCTCGCGGGGCGTGATTGGATGATGGGAGCGGACTACACCGTCGCCGACATCGCCATTTTCCCGTGGGTGAATGTACTCAACACGTTCTATGGCGCCGGTGAGTTGGTGGGGATGAAGGACTTTACCCAGGTGAATCGCGTGCTCGAGGTGTTTCTGGCGCGGCCTGCGGTGGTGCGCGGGCTGAATATTCCGAAACGGCCATGAGTGGCGCCCGCGCGGCGTGGGGTGCTTGGGCGGCTTCCTGCATCGTTGCGTCCGCTTCGGCCGCGGCGGTGGCTCCAGGACCCCTGCCGCCGGAAGACGATAAAGACCTGGGACGCGCCATTCTGAAAGAGCTGGTGGAAATCAACACCACGCATGCCGTCGGGTCGACGGTGGCCGCGCACGCCATCGAGCAACATCTGTTGAAAGCTGGCTTCGCAGCCGACGACGTTGTGTTCGTCGCTCCCTCCGACCATCCGACGAAGGGGAACGTCGTCGTCAGGTATCGGGGCAAAGGGCGCGCGAAACCGCTGCTGTTTCTCGGGCACCTGGATGTCGTCGAGGCGAAACCCGAGGACTGGTCGGTCGATCCGTTCAAACTCACGGAGAAAGACGGCTGGTACTATGGGCGTGGCACGATCGACATGAAGGACGGTGACGCGGCCATGCTCGAGGCGCTCATCCGTCTGAAGCGCGAGCACTTCAAACCCGACCGCGACATCATCGTGGCGTTTACGGCCGATGAGGAGGCGGGCGGTGAATCCAACGGCCCGGCCTTCCTTTTGAAGGAGCACCGCGATCTCATCGATGCCGGGTTTGTGATCAATCTCGACGGGGGCGGTGGCGACTACAAAAACGGTGAACGGCTCAACTTCGAGCTCGGCACGAGCGAGAAGACCTACGTCACCTACACGTTGGAGACGACGAGTCCCGGCGGACACGGCTCGCTGCCCGGCCCCGACAATGCGATTTATCGTTTGGCGAACGGTCTCGGGCGGCTCGAAACTTATCACTTCCCGGTGGTGTTGACGGCGACCACACGGGCGAACTTCGCGAAGGTCGCCGATCTCAACCCCAGTGCGGACAGTCCTGACATGCGAGCCGTGTCGCAGACTCCGCCGGACCTGGCTGCCGCGGAGCGGCTCAGTCGCAATGTCAAGCTCAATGCGCTGTTGCGGACCACCTGTGTCGCGACGCTCATCTCCGGCGGTCACGCCGAAAATGCCCTGCCGCAGCGGGCGAAGGCAACGATTCAATGTCGGATGATGCCGGGTGATACGGCGTCTAACGTGCAGACTGCATTGACGGCGACATTGAACGATCCCAGGATCAGCGTGACCCTGGATGCGCCGCCGATCGTGAGCCCCGAATCGGAGCCGACTCCGCGGATGGTTGCGAAAGTAACGGGCGTGGTGGATTCGATGTGGCCGCATGTACCGGTCGTTCCCACCATGGCGACGGGATTCAGCGATGATCGTCAAACGCGCAATGCCGGTATGCCCAGCTACGATCTGTCGGGTGTATGGAACGACGTCGACGAGAACCGTGCCCACGGTCGTGACGAGCGGGTGGGAGTACGGGAGTTCGATGAGAGCGTCGAATATACCTATCGCCTCATGAAGGTAATGAGCGGAGCGCGGTAAGCAAGGCTTGCATCCGGCGAAGCTTAGGTTTGATTGAAATCCAGCGAATCCAGGCGGTGACCTCTTTTCGCCACGCACGACACATATTAGGATCGCGGAGGGGCCGGGAGCCTGGGCATTTATAAGGCGCCGCGCTGACCGCCAGACGGGGAACTGACAGAACCACAAGAAGCGAGGAACCCGTCTTCCATGGGAGATTTTTGTGCGCGTTCGGCGGACGCAGCGTTCGACCCATTGTGGTCCGTTGCCGCCCCAACTCGAGCCTATTTCAGCCTGGTGCGCGCCGCTGCGGCGCTCGCTTGCGTACTGGCGGTGCTGATTCTGCTGGGCTGGGCCTTGGATCTGGAAGTCCTCAAATCCGGCTTGCCCGGACAGCGGGCGACGCAGCCTCTGACCGCCGTATGCTTCGGACTCGCGGCGATCTCACTCGCCTTGAGTACCGAGCGTTGCGTCCTGTGTCGCGTTTTCATGCGGCTCTGCGCGAGCCTGGTGCTGCTCGTCGTGGTGGTTACCGTGTGGCAGAACGCCCTGGATGTCGACTGGGGCCTCGACCAACTCCTGTTCTCCGACGCGGTCGTCCACGAGCAGCCGGGTCAGTACCTGCGGCCGGGCCGTCCCGCTGCCGGGACTTTGGTCGCGCTTGGGTTGGTGTGTCTGAGCCTGTTGCTCATCGGGGCGCGGAGCGCGGCCGCGCGCAGTCTGTATGTTTGGCTCGCTACGACCGCGGCGCTCTTGGCCGCAACCATGCTGCTGGCCTACGCGTATAGCCTGCATGCGGTTTATACGATGGGGTTTTACGCGCATGTCGGATTCAATTCGGGATTAGAGCTGGCCGTTCTGTCGTATGGCGTGTTGCTGCGGCGGCCTGACCTGGGCTGGGTACGTCAACTCGCAGGGGATACAGCCGGCGCGGTCAGCGCGCGTCGGCTGCTGCTGTGGACGGGATCGCTGCTCATCGTTCTGGCGGCCATCGTGAGGCTTGGTACGTCCGCCGCGCTCTATGGGGCCGGATTCGAGGTGACCTTACTGACTGTGGGTGGGTTCGGTGTGTTGCTTGCGACGGTGCTGGCTCATGCGCGCCGGCTCAATGCACTCGAGACAATCCGCAATAATGTGACCAGCGATCTTCGCGAAGCCGAAACCCAACTCGTGCGCATCGCGCACGACAAGGAGGAGCGACTCGCGTTGCTCGCTCATGAATTGCGCAATCCACTCACCCCGCTACGCAACGGGATCGAGATCGTCCGGCAGATGTCCAGTGGCAATCCCGCTCTGGCACACACCACGGAAATGATGAGCCGGCAGATCGTACAGTTGGTACGGCTGGTGGATGACCTGGTCGGGACGGAGTCGACGCGAACGGCCCCGGAAGCGCCGTTGAGGTTGGCCGAATCGGCACAGCCTGTTGAGTCGGCCAATCCCGTGCGCCTGAGAATTCTGGTCGCGGATGACAATGCCGATGGGGCCGACTCTCTCGCGATGTTATTACAGGCGGCCGGGCACGTTGTACTGACGGCCCCCGACGGGCGTCGCGCGATCGAAGTCGCCGAGGCGTTCCGGCCGGATGTGATGCTGATGGACGTGGCCATGCCCATTCTCGATGGCCTCGAAGCTACGCGCGAGATACGCGGCCGTCCTTGGGGCCAGGGAATTCGCATCATCGCGTTGACGGCCTGGGGGCAGGATGCGGAGCGGCGACGAACTCGTGAGGCAGGCATGGACGCTCACCTCGTGAAACCGGTTGACCTACAGGCGCTGGCGGCAGTCTTGCGAGACGATGAGTAAAAACTTCCTTTCATGAAGCTGACATGGAAGCGATGGCGGTCTGCGGGCCCGAAAGAGGGCCTGATTCGGTCGGCACGTTTTATGCAGCCTGGACGGGAAGCTTGGCAAAAAGAACCTCTACCCCGTCATCGACATGCCCGAGACAGTTCACGGACCGCTGCCCGCTCTGACGAAGGGTGAGGCGTTGCGCGCGGGCGCCATATCTGCGGGGCCGCCACGGCGCAAGCTCCTCGTCACTGCGATGCTCATCCTGGCGTGCGCGGTAATCGCGATCGTAGTTCCCGGGATCCGCTGGCGGTTGCAGATCGTCTACCTGGATTTACTGGGCCGCATACCGGACCTGGAGATCAGAGAACTCCCGTCGCTGCTGCTACCGGGCTCGGGGCAGTCGAAGATCGCGCGACTCGTGGTAACTCATAACCCCTACGCGGTCATTCACGTTCCCAGCAGCACACCGGCGGACATCGAAGCCGGTGCGACACTCTTCCGAGAGGAATGCGCCGCCTGTCATTCGCCCGATGGCAGTGGCAGCCCCGGCGCACCGGCCCTGTTTGGACGTGAATTTCGTCATGGAGACACCGAATGGGCGGTGTATCGGACGATTCGCGATGGTGTGCCGAACACCGGGATGGCGCCGCATCCGTTGGGTCACCGCCGGCTGTGGCTGCTGGTGGCCTACATCCGCTCCCTCGAAGTGCCGGCCGACAGCGTCGCCATCGCCGCCGAAGAGAGCTCCCGGATGCGACAGATCCGGGTTTCGTATGACGAGTTGGCCGCGGTGGAGCAGCCCGGAAACGATTGGCTCACGTACTCCGGTGCGTATGGCTCGAATCGCCACAGCTCACTGACACAGGTCGACTCGCGCAATGTCGGTACGCTGAGCATGCGCTGGATGCACCAACTCGTCGGGGGCCACGACAAAATAGAAAGCAGTCCTCTAGTTCGCGACGGCGTCATGTACTTCACGGTGCCTCCCGGTCGCGTGCTGGCAGTCGATGCCGCGACGGGGCACCAGATCTGGGTGCACGATCACCAGTATGAGTTCCTGGGAGGTGGTGAAGGACCCTTGGGACAGAATCGAGGTGTTGCGTTGCTCGGCGACCGGCTGTTCGTCGGTACCTGGGATTCGAGGCTCACGGCGCTGTCGGCGGCCACGGGCAAAGTGCTGTGGGAAGTGAAGGTTGGTGAGTATCCCGGCACATATATCAGTGGCGCGCCGCTGGTGTTCCGGGATGTGGTCGTTACGGGAGTTGGTAGTCCTCCCGGGTACGGCCGCGGTTTCATCGTTGCTTACGATGTCAACACCGGCAAGGAGCGCTGGCGTTTCATGACGATCCCGGGTCCCGGTGCTGCGGGAAACGAGACGTGGGCGG
>DATBCZ010000575.1:0-3934 GCA_036270175.1 Steroidobacteraceae bacterium
GAGCGATCGCGGGTGTGACGCTCGATGCGATCCTGCAGAGCTGCTTCAATGCGAATGGCAGCAATCCGGCCTACTCGCAGAGCAACTTCTACTGCCAGCAGATCACGCGCGATCCCGCCAGCGGCGCCATCGTGCTCGGCAAGCAGTTCTCGCTGAATGTCGGTTCCTACATCACCGACGGGATCGATTTCGATTGGCACTGGGGCGCCGATCTGCACGACATGGGCCTGCCGGCGGGCGCCGGGCGGATCAAACTCCAGTCCTACATCTCCTACCTGCGATCGCTCACGGTGGCAGGGGTGCCCGCCGTCCCGAGCCTGAACTACGCCGGCTCGATCGGCGATACCGCGACGGCCATCGCCGCGGACGGATCGAGCGTCTCGGATCTGTCTCACCCGAAGTGGAAGGCGAACACGACGCTCGGTTACGCCGTGGGACCGTTCTCGGCGGGGTTCCACTGGCGCTTCATCTCCTCCATGCACGACTTCATGGATGGACCGGGTAGCACCGATCCGGGCATACCCGCGTACAGCTACTTCGACCTGGACGCGCACTGGCAACCGATTGACAACATACAGGTCACGGCTGGTATCACCAACCTGTCCGACAAGGGCCCGCCCCGCGTAGCGGGCGCGCCGCTCCTGACCGATGCAGCGACCTACGACGTGATAGGCAGGACCTACTACGTCGGCTTCAAAGCCAGCATTCACTGATTCGATCCGCACCCGCCCCACCTCGGCCGTCGAGGTGGGGCGCCTGACCCGGCCGCGCTCAAGGCGGTGACTGGACCGCTCGACTCATTGAATCGGCACAGCTCGGAACGGCAATTGCTGCTGTGCCGATGAGGAAGCCACAATGAGCACCATCGAGCAGAACTCCACCAATCCCGCGGATCTCGAACCGCAGGCCAACGCTACGCGCGAAGAGGTCGACCGGACGGTGGAGGGGATTGAGAACCGTTTCTCCGTCAGACGTAAGATCGGTGCTGCCTCTGCAGCGATTGGTGCAGCAGCCAGTCGCGCTTCGAAGTGGGCGAGCCCCGAAATCACGACATTGATTCGTCTCGACCACACCCACGTGCTGGCAGCATTTCGTCGGTATCGAAGCTCCCTCTCGAGCGCGCGCAAGCGAGCTCTGGTTGCAAACGTGTGCCTCGGGCTAGAGCTTCACGCGCAATTGGAGGAGGAGATCTTTTATCCGGCCTTGTTCGTGAAAGGTAGTGTTGCCGAAGACCTCGATAGAAGCTTCGAGGAGCACGACCAGATGCGCTCGTTGATCCAGCGACTGCGCCAGATGTCACCCGAGGACGCGCATTACGATGGGGTGTTCTGCGAATTGATTCGCACCGCGCTACACCACATCGCCGATGAAGAAACCACGCTACTGCCGTTGGCGGAGGTTAGATTGAAGGACCAGCTTCGAGAGCTGGGGTGGGAGATGGCCGCGCGGCGGCTCGAGCTGTTGAAACCCCATATGGGTGAAGCTGCGACGACCACCGTTATAACGTTTCCAGTACTGACCGGCGCGGTAGCGGCTGGGCTATGCATGGCAGCCTGGCTACTGTTCAGAGGAACAACCAGGCGCGCGTGAGCTGCGCTCTCTAGCGCACGCTCACGGCTTACCGGTGACCGGATTCTCGTAGTGATACGGCGGCAAAAATGGTCGCGGATACATCTCGAACTGCATCGAGGGCGGCCCATCGGGAGGATTGGTGGCGCTGATGCCCGGCGCCGGACGAGGTACCGAGTCCTTCCAACCCACATCGTACGATGTGAAGTAAGTGTTGATGACGTGGTCCTTCTTGATCCGCCACGCTCCATCCACCTTCACGAAATCGTTCTCATAGACACCGCCCATCCACATGCCGGTCTTGCCAAACTCACCCATCATGCTGAACGCCCGCGAGCGCATCCGGGCGGTCTGCCGATCCGCGGCCACGTCGATGACAGGCTGATACTGCATATGGTTGTGCAGAACTCCGGCATCCAGCCCCTGCTGCCCATACAGGTTGAGATTTCGACGCACGCTGGCTTTGCCGTTGTAGACACCGCGTAGTGCGATTTCGATCGTGCCGTCAGAGGCGAAAAGGTTGGTCAGCGCGTCCCACTCGAATGTCGCCAAGTAGTAGCCATACATGGCGTGCACATTCTCGATTTGTGCCTCATCCTCCAACAGGCCGACGCGGTGATCGAGCGCGGCGAGCGATTCGGGGGTCACCTCGGCATGAGATGTTGAGGTGCCCGTGGGGAAGTGCATCGGCGCTCGCTGGACGTGAGCCTCGGTGACCGGATTCTGATAATCAAACGGCGCCACGCGCGGCTTGGAGGACGGCGCTACTCGATCGGGGGGCAGAGAGGGCTCGAAGGCCGAATGATTGTGGATGGTCTTGCCCCACCCATCCTCGTAAGGCGTGTACATCGACGGATACAGGCGCAGCCTGTGAATCTTCCACACACCGCCCTGGTTCACGTAGTCGTTCTCATAGACCCCCGTGCCCCATTCGGCAAATTTCTTCCACTGGGCGCCCTGCGCGAACAAGTGCCAGCGCGCCTTGGCGGTCTGGCCCTGGGGATCGACGTACACGACCGGCTGAAGTTGCATGTTGTCGAATAGCCGGCCCTCCTGGGGCCCCTCGGGGCCGATGGCGCGCAGGTACGCGAGTACATGCGCCCTGCCGACATAAGCCCCCCGCCCCGCGACCTCCAGCTCCGCATCGTCCGTGAACAGGCCGGCGGCTTCGGTCCACATCCCTTTGTCGATGTAGTAGCCGTAGATCCGCTGCAGGTTCTCTATGAGATGCTGATCCTCCAGCAGTTGGACTTCATGGTCCAACGCAACCATTCGGCTCAGAAGTGCCTGAGGCGTCGAGTGTTTCGGACTTTCGTCACCAGTGACGGCGCCAGCGACGACGCCCACCGGGCCGGGTATTTTGTCCTTGAAGTGAAACGGCGGCACGAATGTGGCGGGCCAGGTCTCATACGGTACCGTGGGATGTGAATCCGGCGGAAGCCGACCGGAAACGTACTTGCCGCCGTTCACATCCTTCTGCTTGGTCCAGCCGCCACCGCTGTAGGGAACCCTGAGCGTTTGATACCAGTGCAGGGTGCCGATCTTCCAGACACCGTTTTCCTTCACGTATTCGTTCTCATACGGCCCCTCGGCCCAGAAGGCGTTAGTGCCCAGCTGGCCGGCGAGGATAACCGCGCGCCACGTCCCCTTCGCAGTCCGCCCGTCCGGGGCCAGATCGATTACGGGCATCAACTGAAAGTTCTCGCTCACCTGGCCAGGCGAGAGCCCTGACTTGCCGCCTCCCAGCGCATAAAAATACTGTCGTACGCGCTCTTTGCCGCGATATACCCCGTCGAGGCCAAACTCGACAGTCCCGTTCGCGGCGAACAGGTCCGCAACCTGGTCCCACATGGCTGCGTCGACGTAGTAACCGTAGGCGCGCTGCAGGCGTTTGATGTCGTTGATATCCTGGAGAGCCGTCTTGCGCTGCTCGAGCAAGGCGATCCTGCGCTCCAGGTTGATACGATGGTCCGGCGTCACAGAATGCTGGCTCGCGCCGCTACAACTGACGAGCCCGATCGTGAGACCGACGACTATGTAAGCTGTCAACCAAAACAGGTGTCCTGTGCGGGGCGCCGCCCCGATCTCTTTTGAGCCCATTTCACCGTCCTATCGATGCTATAGCAGCGGATTCTGACGGACTTATTCATCGCGCTCGGCATTATTTTCCAAGTTGTTCAGTCTGTAGTCACTCCGCAACCGTTTCGGGGCGGAGCCGAATTCCGCGGTGCGTGACTCATTGCTTGCGGCGCCGCCGTGCCACAGAACTGCTTGGACGCTCGGCGTCGAGCTGGCGCCGAGTCCTGTCGATTTCCTTCGCCAACATGCCCTCCTGTGGCAGGGTCGTCCGGTACTCGGCGGCGAG
>DATBCZ010000576.1:0-5833 GCA_036270175.1 Steroidobacteraceae bacterium
GGGCTCGCCCGCCCTGCGGCGGCGCCGCCGACGATCTCTTGCGGACGCGAGTCGAACTACCGGCGTCCTTGGAATTGCTATTAGCTCGCCGGCCCCCTTCGCGGCGTTCGAGACGAATTTAGAACATATAGAGCATAGGGAGTCAATATGATGCATTTGTTTCATGCACGGTCCGAGCGTCGAGAATGCCTCGTGGCGTGCACGAGGCGGCCGCGCCGCGCTTTGGGCACCGGAATGGTGCTAAGACCGGGCCGGTCGGCGCAGCCTGGTGCAGGTTGCAAAAAACAGAGGTGCCACTTGAATCGAAAAGAGAACAAGTGTTACATGGTGGGGCGGCGGATGGTCCGGCGGGCGGACCACGGCTCCAACATCAATCGGCCGCGACAGCGACCCCGGGACGAGAACGGACCGCGAGAAAGTACACCACGCTCACGACGACGAGCCCGACAATCCAGGAAAAATCGATGCCGCCCATCGCACGGGCAATCGGCCCGGTATAGACATCGCTGGCGATGAATGGGACTTGCACCAGTATTCCCAGCACGTAACAGACGAGGGCCGCGACGTTGTACCTCCCGTAGACGCCACCATCCGGCGCAAAAAATGACGGTACGTCGTAATGGCCGTGTCGGATCAGGTAATAGTCCACGAGGTTCACTGCGGTCCACGGCACCATGACGTAGAGCAGAATTTCATTGAAGCGTCCGTACAGCGGCAGGAAATTCGTTGCGCCGACCAGGCCGATGAGCAGCGCGGCGATGAAAATGGTGGTGGCGATCAGCGCCCGCGCCCGCGAACTCGCCCGCCAACCCGTGGCAAAGGTCTGTATCAGCGTGATCACCGCCAGCGCGCCGCCGTACAGGCAGATGGCACCCGCGACGGCGACGCCTGGCGCGAAGAGCAACACGATCACCGTGCTCGCGGGGCCCGTGAGCCGTGAGATCGCTTCGACGACATCGCCACCGGCGACGGCCGGCCCGATCAGTGCGCCCAGGATCATCGGCAGGACCGCCCCGATGACCGAGCCCCAATAGCTGGCCCAGAATGCCTGGCGCGGACCGGTGTCGGGGGGTAAATAGCGCGAATAGTCAGAAACATAGGGTGCGTACGAGAGCTGCCAGAAGGCCCCGATGGAAACCATCCCGAAGAAGCCGACCGCGGAGAATTTGCCCTGGGTGAAAAATGTCTCGGGCAGGGGATGGACGAACAGGACCCACACGTAACACAGCAACACGGCGCCGCCGGCAACGTAGGCCATCAAACGCGTACTGACGTGGATCAGATCATGTCCATAAATCGCCGCCGCCAAGCTGACGAGCCCAATCGCCACGATGCACCACGATTGGCTGACGGCAGGCAGGATGGCGTGCAGCGATTGTCCGCCGGTCACCAAGGCGGTCCCGGCGTACCCCAGGTACATGAGTACGACGAGCGCGACAACGAACGCGGCCCCGCGTGCCCCGAATTGCCCCCGGCTTTGCACCATCTGCGGCACGCCCAGCCGCGGTCCCTGCGCGGCATGCAGTGCCATGAAAATGGTGCCGATGAGGTTCCCGACGACGATAGCAATGCTACCCACCAGGAAAGACTGGCCGAAGAGCGTCGTCGCCAGCGCGCCTGTGACGACGGTCAGTACGTTGATGTTGGCGCCAAGCCAGAGCGTGAACAGGTGACGCGCTTTACCGTGCCGCTGGTCGAGCGGGATCTGGTAAATCGTGTGCTTTTCGATACGGGCCGGTTGTTGCCGGCTGTGCGGTACGGGTGAATTCATCTAGGCTGGGAAACATTGGCCTCGATTATCGGCGGGCAGTATAGTCTCAAAAAATAAATGACCAACAAGTTTCCTGATTTCGGATTGACTCCGGAGCAACGGCGCGAAGCCGTCTTCGGGCATCGCTACGAGCGTCCCGGCATGTATGGGGCGCGGGGCGAGATCTGGTGTTACACGGATGCCTTTTCCTACCCGCCGGGTGGGGCGATGCGCCTGCACGTGAGTTCGACCTTCGAGCGCTACCGGCTTTCGATACTTCGTGACGGGGCGACTGCCTCACCGGTGTTGGAGCGCGAAATCTCCGGTGCGCGTTGGCAGGATGCGCCCGAGCAATGCTCGGTCCTGGGCTGCGGTTGGGAGACCTCTCTGGAGATTCGGGTCGGCGAAGACTGGCCCTCCGGCGCCTACCGTGTCACGTTGACGGCGGAGGGTGGTGATGGCGCACCGGTTCATGCGCATCACCTCTTCATCGTGCGGCCACTCCCTGGCCGGAAGCCGAATCGCATCCTCCAGGTGGCGGCGACGGGATCGTGGACGGCCTATAACACCTGGGGCGGCTCGAATCATTACCAGGGAATCACCGGACCGAAGCGCAACCAATTCGCGACGTCTGTCAGTATCGAGCGTCCCTGGTGCCGCGGCTTTGTGGTCCTGCCAGAGGGGGCGCCGCGGGTTCCGCTGGAGATCTCAACACCGGTCGCCACGGCGCCGCGCTACCCTCACCTGGAATGGGCGTTTGCCAACGGTTATTCCAACAAGTACAGCTCCTCGGGCTGGGCGAGTTACGACCGACACTTTTTTCAGTGGGCCGAGCGAGCGGGGTTTGCGGTCGATTTGGCGAGCCAACACGAGTTGCAGTTCAGCCCGGAAATTCTCGACGGCTACGACTGCATCGTCTTTGTCGGACACGACGAATACTGGACATGGGAGATGCGCGATGCGGTCGACGCTTACGTCGAGCGCGGCGGGCGGGTCGCCCGGTTTGCCGGCAATTTCATGTGGCAAACGCGTTTGGAGCGGGGCGGAAAATCACAGGTTTGCTACAAGTATCGCGCCCGCGCGGAGGATCCGGTCTACCGCTCTGCCGATCCCTCGCGCACGTCTGGATCGTGGGAAGCTCGCGAGACGGGAAGGCCTGGCGCCCTGACCTTCGGTCTCAACGCGACCAATGGGCTCTATGCGGGCTGGGGGGGTTGCGCGCCGCGCGGCGTAAGGGGTTTTCCGGTCTATCGGCCTGAACATTGGGCGTTTGAGGGGACCGGCCTTTACTACGGGGATCTGCTCGGCGCGGACGGGCATGCGTTCGGATACGAGGTTGATGGGCTGGACTATCTCATCCGCGACGGCCTGCCGGAACCGAGTGCGACGAGCGGAGCACCGGCTGGGCTCAGCATATTGGCGCTCGGGGTCTCGTCTTTGAAAGAAGAACCGACCGACCTTGCCTTTGACGATCGATTTCTGTCCGACGAGGATGCCAAGTTCGTGGCGGAGATTCGGGTGGGAGAGGACAGCGACGCTGCCGTCGAGCGAGTTAAGCGGGGCGCGGGCATGATCGTGCACTTTCATCGCGGGCGGGGCGAGGTGTTTCATGCCGGTAGTTGCGAATGGGTGGGTGCGCTGTTTCGACGAGACGCGATGGTTGAACGCGTCACCGCCAATGTACTGCGCCGCTATCTGGGTCGTTGAGAGCCGTAGGATGTTTCAACAACGTGCGCCCCATTCCCAGGCGGCGCGCGGTTGCGCAGCCAGATCGACGCGCGGCAAGTGTGTTAGGTTGTGTTGCCCGCCGAGCGAAGGCCGAGTCGTGCCCGCGTCTCCGCAGGCGAGAGCACGCGCGCGCCGAGAGATTCCACGATCCGCACCGCGCGTTCCACCAACTGGCCGTTGGTGGCGAGCACTCCCTTCCCCAGGTAGAGATTGTCTTCGAGCCCGACGCGCGGATTGCCGCCCAGAAGCACAGTCTGGGCGACCATCGGCATCTGCGTCCGCCCGACGCCGAAAGCCGACCACACGACGCCTTGGGGTAGCGCCTGCTGCATTGCCATCATTGCGGCGGGCGTGGCCGGTGCGCCAAAGCGAATGCCCAGGCACACCTGGAACAGCGCACTGGAGTCGAGCAGTCCTTCTTTCATGAGCTCGCGGGCGAGCTCGATATGCCCGAGCTCGAACACTTCGACCTCCGGACGCACGCCGCTGTCCTGGTAGGCGCGAGCCATCTGTCTGAGAAAGCGGGGAGTTGTTCCGTAGAGCGACTCATCGAAGTTGAGCGAACCGCAATCCAGGGTGCCGATCTCCGGGCGCAGCTCCAAAATATGCGCCATGCGCTCGAGCGGTCCGACGAAGTCCGTGCCGGCGGCAAATTCCAGGGGCCGGTCCTCAGGCCCGAAGAGCAGGTCGCCCCCCATGCCACCCGTAAGGTTGATGATCACTTCGGTGCTCTGTTCGCGCACACGTTCGTGAAGTTCACGGAAGAGGGCGGCGTCGCGGCTCGCCTTGCCGGTGAGTGGATCGCGCACGTGCAGGTGCACGATAGCCGCGCCTGCCCGGTGCGCCTCGATTGCCGCAGCGGCAATCTGCGTCGGGGTCACGGGTACGTGTGGTGACTTACCGGCCGAATCCCCCGATCCGGTAACGGCGCACGTTATGAAGACGGCATCTTTCATTCAGTCATTTCTCGTCTGGCCGGTCCGCCAGCGGCTCTTGTGGCGGCCGCTGGCGCCATTGGGCACTCTCCGTCGCATTGCGTCAATCGTATCGTGTTGAGCGGCATTTGTGGATGCCGACTATCTCTGGTAGAAGCGCGAATAGAGGCCGGCCGGAAAAACCGCCTGACCTACGGAAGTCCGAGGCTCGCCAGCCCCGCGGCCCATCTCAGGATGGCGTCAATTGTCCCGCGATGGTCCGGCCACTGACGAATTGCGCGCGGCAGGTAAACTTCGCGAGTTCCCGCCCAGCTGATCGCGGAGTCCGGGGTCAGCACGGCAAGCAACACGTACTTCGTGATGTCCTGCTTGAACTCACTCGCGCCAGTCAGATCGATTTCGTACAGCGCGTGATCTGATGCCAGGTGTTGGTCGAGCGCATAGTCGTGCGTGTTGTAGACCACCAGCGACGCGGTCGCGTCGCTGGTGACGAGCGCCGGGTGATTGCTGGTGCCGCTGCGGCGCCAATTGGGTCCTTCGGGCAACGGCACGGGGCGGTGTTTGCGCATGTAGTGGGTCTTGGCGGGAATATCCATCGCGAGCCACGCATCGCGGCCGCTCCCGTCACCGGGATGGTTGTGGCTCAGGATGTCGTCGTGCATCAGGCCGGCCGCGGTGCCGCGGTTGTTTCGCAGGATCTCCTGGTACTGCGTGGAATGCGTGGTGTCGCCGAGATATTTCTGCGCCTGGTAGTGCAGCTGCTTCATCGCAGAAGCCACGGCGCCGAAGGCGTGATCGCGGTTCGCTTCGGGGCGCGGGTCGATCGGATGCGCGCTGCCGCGTGTCGCGGCTGCCTGCGCCTGTAGGAGATTGGTCTGTTGGGGTGTAAACCGTTCGAGATGTCCATCGCCAAAGGCTCGCCAACGCTCGCCAAATCCGTTCTCGACGACGAGTCCCAGACTGTTGTCGAAGTCATGCATGACCACGGAGAGCAGCGAGCCTTGCGCTCCCACCTGGTGGCGCGGTACGCGCATGTGTCCCGATGCAAAGGCGTCCGTGAGGAAGTGCATGCCGTGCGTGAGCTGCGCGATGGCATTTGCCGGGATCGGACCGTGTTCCTGGCTGGTGCTGGAGCCACTCGCCGTTGCGAGCGCATCGATCATCTGCAGCGCCGCAGTTTGTGCGACCTCGAACGCGGGCCAGTTACCCGGCAATGGATGCCCGGGATCGGGATTCGGGAAACGAGTGGGAGCGAAGTGCAGCTCGTTGTGGAGGCCGAGCTCGGCGAACGCGCCGTTTGAAACGACCATCTGGAACGCGTTGCCATCGATGGACGTAGTCGGGCCGAAGGTGTAACCCGCCCTGCGTGCCTCGGTGAGCAATGGCGTCGAGTCTGTCGCGGTGAGGTAAGGCGCGACGC
>DATBCZ010000577.1:0-1741 GCA_036270175.1 Steroidobacteraceae bacterium
TGGGGACGCGCCTTTGGGGCGGGACGGAAGCGTGGGACTACGACACGGAGGGCGTTTTTCAATTCGGCCAGTTCGAATCTCGCGACATCCGGGCGTGGACGTTGGCTTCCAACACCGGCTACACGCTCCAAGGAGTCTGGGACAGCCGCGGCTCGGGTTGCAGGCGGATGCCGCAAGCGGCGGCGGCGCGACCGGGCCACTCAAATCCTTCGATCCGCTGTTCCCAAAAAACGCCTACTTCACCGAGGCATCGATCAACTGGCCGTCCAACTTCATCGACGTTTTTCCCTCGGTGACCATCCAGCCGACCTTCAACTTCGCCGTGACGGCCGGGGTGGACGTTCTGTGGCGTTACAGCACGCTTGACGCTTTCTACACGCCACCCGGCATTCCGGTCGTGCTCGGTTCCGCCAACAACAAGCGTTTTCTCGGCGCTCAGTCCAACCTCCACGCCAAATGGCAGGCGACCCCCCATCTCAACATCAACGCTGTGTACGTGCACTTCCAGACGGCAGGCTTCCTCACAGCGGCTGGTGGAAAGAACACCGACTTCGTCGGCGTATGGGCTGCTTACTTCTTCTGACCGCATCAAGCCGTGGATCCAGGTCAAAGGAACGGGCAATTTGCCGACCCCAACGCAGAAGCCCTGGCGCGCCTGTGCATTAGGCTGGTTCTGGTCTCGTCGGGGTTTGCCGGCTGCTCGGCGCTCCCCTCCGACCCGACCGGCCCCTACTTTACCTATCCGCCACAACCCGTGACCGGCGACCCGGATGCGAGGCCGCGGGTAGCGATCTGCTATGACGGGTCCGCCAACGCGCTCACGACGGTGCAAAAGGCTGCGGAGGACGAATGCGGGCCGGGTACCCTCGCCAACCTCATCGATACCGAATGGAGGCTCTACTACTGCCCGCCCCTGCTACCTACGCGAGCGACTTTCGTCTGCAAACCAAAGAAATAAAATAAGCCGACATTCCCACGGGGTCGGGATTGCCCCGCCCCACCTTGGGGAGATATAGCGCGGGTGCCAATCGCGACCGCTCGCTCGCTCGCAAGAGATGACACTTTGTTTGCGCGCGCACTTATAATACAGCTAGTGCATCCCGGTGTAGGGAGGGCCGGCAAAGGGATACGGCGCCCGAGATGACCGCTTCGTGTCATCCGGGACGCCCCGAAAGGGCAAAGGCGTGAAATCGAATCTTGGCCCGACTGAGGACTACGCCATTCCTGCTTATGCAGGCGGATGGGTGCCGCGGGCGTTGCCGAGAATTTATCTGGTCGGCACCATGCGGGCCATCGCGCCCGGCGGGGCCGATTTTTTGCCGCGCGGACGAAAAACCCGCGGCCTGCTGGCCTGTTTGTGCCTCGCGCAAGGTGAGCGCATCTCGAGAAGTCGTCTTGTCGGCCTGTTATGGGACCGCTCGGCTGACGCGCAGGCCCGGATGAGCTTGCGTCAATCACTCTCCGAGCTCAACGGCATCGTTAATCGCCACGTTTCAGGCCTCGTGGAGATCGGTCGCGACAGCGTCCGCATCGATGTCCGGAAATGCTGGATCGACGCGCTCGCCATCCTCGATGCGAGCGCCGACGCGACCGCGGACTCCAGTAACCTCGTCCAGCCCTACAGCGAACGTCTCCTCGAAGATCTCGACGGGATCACGCCCGCGTTCGATCACTGGCTCGCGGGCGAGCGAACGCGCTTTGAGGATCGCGTGCGAAAAATTTTGGAAGCGGAGCTCGACCG
>DATBCZ010000578.1:0-3469 GCA_036270175.1 Steroidobacteraceae bacterium
AACCCCTATCGGAGCGTGTGATGGCGAAAGACCTCAACGCGACGGGACGGTGGCTGAAGAAAATCGCGCAGGGATTTGTTGGCGAGCCGCAGGATCGCAACGAGTTGCTGGCGGTGCTGCGCGAAGCGGGACAGCGCGGGCTGGTCGAGCCGGACGCGCTGAGTATGCTGGAGGGCGTGCTGGAGGTCGGCGACCTGCAGGTGCGCGACATCATGATTCCGCGCGCCCAGATGGTGTTTGTCAGGCGCGATGACCCGTTCGCCAAACTCCTGCCGGTCGTGGTCGAATCCGGGCATTCACGCTTTCCGGTAATGGATGACGATCGCGACGACATTGTCGGGATCCTGCTCGCGAAGGATCTGTTGCGCCTCTATACGCAGGAGGTGCGCGAGCGTTTCGACATCCGTGAGTTCATGCGACCCGTGGTCTTCGTGCCCGAATCCAAGCGGCTCAACGTGCTGTTGAAAGAATTCCGCGGCAACCGCAATCACATGGCGCTGGTGGTCGACGAGTACGGCGGCGTCTCGGGGCTGGTGACTATCGAGGACGTGATCGAGCAGATTGTCGGCGAGATCGACGATGAGTTCGATGTCGAGGACGATCACAACATCCGCAAGGAGGCGGAGCGGCAGTTCACGGTGCGCGGTGTCACCCGCATCGATGAGTTCAATGAATATTTCGGTGCGCACCTCTCCGAAGAGGAAGGCTTCGATACCGTCGCCGGTCTGCTCATGAAAGAGTTTGGCCGCCTGCCGCGGCGCGGCGACGCCGCGACCATTGACGGCTTCGAGTTTCGGGTAACCCGTGCCGACCGCCGGCGTATCGACGCGCTGCGTGTGGTGCCGCCGCAGGACGTCATTCCGCCGGAAGAGCGGCTGTCGGACGGCGAGTCCTGATATGAGCGAACGGCGCGTTGCCGCCGTCACCGCAACCGTGCGGGATGACCGCATGGACGTGACGCCGCGTGAGTCTCGAAACGCCCTGGCTTTCCTGGGGGCGAACTACCTCTCCTCGACTCTTGCTCGCCGGGCCATTGCCGCGGGCGCGGGCGCTTTGCTCGCCTGTTCCTTTGCGCCGCTCAATTGGTGGCCGCTCGCGGTTCTTTGCCCGGCGGTGCTGATGTGGTTGTGGCAGGGAGTGACGCCGCGCGAAGGCGCGCGGCTGGGTTTCTGGTTCAACGCCGGTACTTTCACGGCGGGCACCTACTGGCTGTACATCAGTATTCATATTTTAGGCGAAGCGCCGCTCTGGATCGCCTTGGGGCTGATGGCGGCCCTGGTCGTGATCATGGGGCTGTATCACGCCGCGCTGGGTTATTTCGTGACGCGCTGGCTGCCTGCCACCGGCTTGGTGCGCTGGTTGCTCGGTGTGCCGGCCGCGTGGCTGCTCATCGAGTGGTGGCGCGGCTGGTTTCTGTCCGGGTTCTCGTGGCTTTCGCTCGGGTACTCCCAGACCGACACGTGGCTCGCCAGCTTCGCGCCGATCGCCGGGGTGTATGGCATCGGCGCGCTGTTGTTGTTGAGCGCGGGTGGCCTCACGGCCGTGATATGCGGCACGACGCGCGCACGCATAGTCGGAGGGGTGTTTCTCGTGTTGCCCTGGCTCGTCGGCGGAGCACTCCAGTCAGTCGAGTGGACCCAGCCGTCCGGCCCGCCAGTTTCGGTCGCGGTGGTCCAGGGCGCGATCTCCCAGGACCAGAAATGGCTCGACAGCAACCAGGACAAAATTCTCGACCTTTACCACCAGCTCACGGAGAAGGTGCTCGGGAAGCAACTCATTGTCTGGCCGGAGTCCGCGGTACCCGATCTGGCCAACAACCAGATGGCGTTCATCAGCCAGCTATATCGGGAGACCCGCGCGCACGGCTCGGGCCTGGTGTTCGGAATTCTGCGGGAGTCCGACGACGAGCAGCACTACTTCAACTCGATCATCTCACTCGATCGTCAGATCAGCTGGTACGACAAAGACCACCTCGTGCCCTTTGCGGAGTTCTTCCCGGTGCCGGGGTTCGTGCGGGACTGGCTGCGCCTGATGAGCCTGCCCTATTCGAGCTTCACCCGGGGTGGCGCCAACCAACCGCCCCTGCCCGTAGCGGGCCTGGAGCTGGGGGCCACGATCTGTTACGAGGACGCTTACGGCAGCGCCATGCTGGGAGTGCTGCGCAAGGCGGACGCCCTCGTCAATGTGACCAACGACGCCTGGTTCAGCCACTCTACGGCCAGACATCAGCATTTCCAGATCGCCCGCATGCGCGCCCTCGAAGCCGGGCGCTATCTTGTCCGTGCAGCCAACGACGGCATTACCGGGATCATCGGGCCGCACGGCGAAGTCGTGGCACGCGCTCCGGAGTTCCAGGCGTATGTTCTCCAGTCTTCGATAACGCCGCGTACCGGTCTCACGCCGTATGCTCGTGTTGGAAATTGGCTGATCGTGACGTTGGCGACAGTAGCGCTGGCGTATGGGCTGTGGATGCGTAAATCTTACGGCCGGCGGCCCCCGATGGGCACGCCAAGTGCTGGAGTTTTCTTGGAGCCCTAATGAAACCGAGTCCTTCGTCACGCGGGCCCGAGCGCCCCCCCAATCCGGAGTCGAGCATGAGAGTTTCGCGACCCGCCCATCGTGCGGTCTCGCTGTTGTGCGTTTCAATCGCACTGGCGGCTTGTTCCGGTGGCTTGAGTGCCCAGTCCCCACAGACCCAGATCCCCCAAGCACCGCCTCCGGCAGTCGCGGCGGCGCCGGCGGCGACGCCGAGCGTGGAGGGTGTGTTGCGCGCCCTGCCGGACTTCTCACCCCTCGTCGAAAAGTACGGCCCTGCCGTCGTCAACGTGGAGGTTGTCGAGAAACCGCAGCAGTCCAACGGCGGTGTTCCGGGCCTGTCGCCCAACGACCCGTTTTTCGACTTCTTCCGCCGCTTCGGTATCCCAGGCCCGGATCAGCAGACGCCGCGCGGAAACCAACCGCCGGTACGCGGCGCGGGCTCTGGCTTCATCGTCAGCAGTGACGGTTACATCCTCACCAACACCCACGTCGTGGCTAACGCCGATGAGGTTACGGTGCGCCTCACCGACCGGCGTGAGTTCCCGGCGAAAGTCATCGGGGCCGACGAGCGTACCGACGTGGCGGTGATCAAGATCAACGCGGCCAATCTGCCCACCGTACGCCTCGGCGATCCGACGAAGATCAAGCCGGGCCAGTGGGTGCTCGCGATCGGCTCGCCCTTTGGGTTCGAAAACAGCGCGACCGCGGGTATCATCAGCGCCACTTCGCGCTCGCTCCCGAGCGACAACTACGTCCCCTTCATCCAGACGGACGTGGCGGTGAACCCGGGCAACTCCGGCGGCCCACTCTTCAACATGTCGGGTGAGGTGATCGGCATCAACTCGCAGATCTTCAGCCGCACCGGCGGCTACATGGGCGTGTCGTTCGCCATTCCGATCGATGTTGCCCGGAACGTCGAAGACCAGCTCGT
>DATBCZ010000579.1:0-5768 GCA_036270175.1 Steroidobacteraceae bacterium
CGGCCATTTGCCAGCGCATGTCGTCCACTGACTGATACGCCTCCACGAGTCCCTGATCGGAGCGATCCCAGAGCGAATCCACCTGCGGAGGTCCCTGCAGAACACCGTGGAAATCGACCTCGTGACCCGACAGATAGCCACTTTCAGCATGCGCTTGCGGCTGCGCCACCAGCGCGAGCGCCAGCGCCGCACCCAGACCCCTTCGCTTCCAATCCACTTTCGAACTCATCAGCAGGACCTCTAAATCACTTCGACCTGGTGAACTTTACTGCCGCGCTCACCCTCGCGTTGGCGTTCTTGGCAGTCACTCATCCGGGTGACTGCTGCAACCGCCGCCGCAGCCGTACATTAAGTCACAAAAGACAGGACGTCAGCACTTCACGTTGTTAAAAAAACGAACGGGAGAAGGCTCATGTCCCTGGTCAGGTACCTCTTGTGTGTCTTGATTCTGGCCGGGGCTCTCGCTCCGGCCGTTTCTTTTGCCCAAACGCCAAGCACATTTACCGTTTATGCCAGCAAGCTCGAAGCGCCCCGCGGCTTGAGGTTTGGTCCGGACGGCGATTTGTATGTCGCTGAAGCCGGAACCGGCGGCACCAACAGTACGGGAAGCGCTTGCGAACAGGTACCGGCGCCTGTCGGTCCCTATACCGGAGGGAAGACGGCGCGGATCTCCAAGATCAGCAGTAATGGAACACGGACGACGGTTGCTTCTGGATTTCCGTCGACACAGGACGCGATGGGCGACGTCATCGGCGTTGCCGATGTTGCCTTTATCGGAAACACGCTGTACGCATTGGTGGCCGGCGGCGGGTGCTCACACGGAAATCCAGACATTTCCACCGGCGTCGCGCAGGTGAACCGCAGCAACGGCAAGTGGAGTTTGATCGCGGACGTGGGTGCTTTCCTGAAGACCCACCCTGCTAAGTATGAGAGTGCCGACGACTTCGAGCCGGACGGAACGCTCTACAGTCTCATCGCCGTGGACGGCGTGCTGTATACGGTCGAGCCCAATCATGGCCAGGTCTTCTCGGTCACCCGCGGCGGCTCGATCCGCCAGGTGATCGACATCTCCGCCTCCGAAGGCCACATCGTTCCCACTTCGATCGCGCACTGGCGCGACTCCTTCTATGTCGGCAACCTGAATCTGTTCCCCATAGATCTGCAGTGGGCCCGCATTTTGACCATCTCCCGTGAAGAGCACTTCGACGCTGACGATCTCGCGCCCGGTTTTGGGGACCGACACAGCCATCACATCGTGAACTCCAAAGCGGGATTCACCACCGTGGTGGCTGTTGATTTCGGTCCGGACGGGCTGCTCTACGCCCTCGAGTTGTCGGTCGCCGCCGGGTTTCCCACTCTGAACGCCGGCAAGGTCGTGCGGGTCAGGCACTCCGGCGAGATCGAAGACGTGATCACCGGCCTGTCGGTTCCCACCGGCATGACATTCGGACCGGACGGCCGTCTGTACATCTCCAACTTCGGGGCTGCCCCGGCCGGCGCGGGCACGATTCTGCGATTCGATATCGCGCCGGGTTGGTAGCTCACTGCCCGGGTTGATAGCGCCGCTCGGTGTGGGCGGCGAGATCGGTGGGATAGAAATAGACGGGGCGCAGGTTGCCATCGGCGTAGCGCTGCGCCTCGTCGACGAAATGCTTCGATGCCGGGTCACCGCTCTCCCCGCCCGCGGTGACCGCGAACGCCCGCACCGTGGGACCGAACTCGATGACAGCAACAAAACTGTTGCCCGAGGTCCCGTAGTAGCGGCGCGTTCCGGGATAGCGCGTGGCGCCGAAGGACGCCAGCGAACCCCATCGGGAGGAAGTAAAGGGCACCGGTACGCTGGATTTCGAGTCGTCGAACTTCTGCACGATCGCAGCGTCATTGCGCTGGAAACGATTGATCTCGCCCCACGGGACCACCGAGTTGCCAAAATCCTGTGTCAGCCGTCGCGACGCGGCGCCGAGCGCGGCCAGTTTTTGCGCGTCGGTCGTGCGCTCCGCGATGTAATCCCATACCGACATGTCAGCTTCGCTCGCCGGCTGCGAAGCCACCGCCCAGAGCGCTTCACCCCAGAATACCGCCAGCGACGTGGGCGCGGAATGGAGACCCCAGCGGTAGTCCCAGGTCCGCAATAAATCGATGGGGCCGGCGAGAGTCGCTTTCGTTGGATCCGCCGCGGGCAACCGCTCGTAAGCCGCCAGCAACAGCGGCACAAATCGCGCGAAGGCAGTGAGGTACGAATCGTATGCCGCCGCGATCAATGTCTGCGGTGTGAAGTCGCGCCGCGCGTTCAGTACGAGCACCGCGTGCGGGCCGCGCGGGACCTCGCCTGCCTCGTCCATGTAGCGCGGAAAGTCCGCGGCCTTCGGACTATCGGCGCCCGCCGCCGTCCACGGCCAGTTGTTCGTGTTCATCACCCAGCCGTTGGCGGGAGATACGACATGAGGCAGGGTCTCGAGCGTGTGCAGGCCTTTCCAATCGGTCGCAGGATTGCTGCCGTCCACCGGTTTCCGATAGTCGAACCGGTTATCGCGCACGGGCACGAACTGCGGATGCAGATAGGCGATCTCGCCCTTCGAATCGGCGAACAGCGTGTTGTTCGAGGAGTTGGCCTGCAGCGCGGCGATCTTCAGAAAACCGGCGTAGTCAGTTGCCTTGGTGCGGAGGAAGGATTGTTCGAGCGCCGCTACCGGGCGGTTCATCAGTGCAAATGCGATCCACTTGCCATTGGCCTCGCGGACAATCGGGCCATGGTGTGTGGTGTAGGTCGTGAAGCTGCGCGTGCCCATTGAGCCGTCGGTCTTGCGGTAGGACAGCGTTACGGTCTTTGTGGTGACCGGCCTCATCTGCTTGCCGTAACGATAGGAGTACGAGCCGTGCGGTCCCTCGACGATGGTTTCGGCAAACTCATCGACATTGTCGACGCCGCTCGAGGTGTGCATCCACCCGGCGTTGGCGTTAAAGCCCTGGTACACGAAGAACTGCCCCCAGGTCACGGCGCCGTAGGCGTTCAGGCCGGCGTCGCTGCTCATTTGCAGCTCGGAGCGGAAAAAGAAGCTCGTGTGGGGATTGATGAGCAGCAGTGCGTGGCCGTCCCTCGTGTGCGACGGAGCTATGGCAAAACCGTTCGAGCCCGACGGCTCGCGAAATTCCAGGCCGCGCTCGCCGAGCGTCATGGCCATCGGTCGCTTCTCGTAGAATGCCTGCAGTTGGGTGAGCGGGACTCGCTCGATGTCGCCACCGATGCTGCCCTCGGTGAAACTCAGCGCCATCCACGGCTCGAAGTGAGTCAGGACTCGCGGGTGGACGTTGGGATGGGTGGCGAGGAAATAATTCAGCCCGCTCGCCCACGCCTGCAGCAGCTCTTTGAGCCACCGGGGGCTGCGGGTGTAGTCCGACTGCAAGGTCTGCGTATCGAGGAACAATCGCTGCCGCAGGTCCTTCCAGATCGCGGTCTCATCTTCGCCCTGCGCCTCGGCAAGGCGGCCGAGACTCACGAGGTAGTTCGTCTCGATCCGGTTGAAATCATCTTCGGCCTGCGCGTAGATCATGCCAAAGACGGCGTCGGCGTCCGTGTGGCCCTTGACGTGGGCGATGCCCCAGTCGTCGCGGGTGATGGTCACGCGGGCTGCTCGTTCTTCCTGCGCCTCGACCGGAGCAAGCCAACAGAAAACGAGCAGCGTCAGGGCTGCCGGAACGCAACGGAACCGTAACATGCGCTCATGATATGTCGTCGCCCCAGCGCGCGCAGGGCAATTTTCTCGGTAGCGCGCCACGATCGGCCGCGACTGGCTAGAATTGAGTCTCGAGTAGCATTTTGCGGAGAGTGTCGATGAAGCCCCCCGATCAACCCGCCGCCCGACAGGCGCTCGAGCCGCGGGCTACCCATGCCGGCGCGCCAGTGAAGGCGCCGCCCACACTCGGCAGCGTGGTACGCGGCCTCCGCCAACGCAATGACTGGACGTTGAAGGAGATGAGCCAGCACACGGGAATTCCCCTGTCGACACTCGCAAAGGTGGAGCATGACCGCCTCACGCTCACTTACGACAAACTGCAGCAGCTCAGCCAGCGGCTGCAGATTCCAATGTCATCTTTGTTCGCTGAGCCCAATGAGCCAACAGAGACGCGGGTATCCGGAAGGCGCAGCATCGGCCGGCTCGGACAGTTTGTGCGCGTCGATACGACGCACTACGACTACCGGTATCTGTGCACCGAGCTACGCAGCAAGCGCATGATTCCCGTGTTGGGTGTCGCACGAGCGAAGACCGTGGAGGAATTCGGCCCACTCGCCAAGCATGCGGGCGAGGAGTTTATTTTCGTTCTGCAGGGTTCGGTGGCGGTCCACACTGAATTCTATGACCCGGTCGTCCTCGAAGTGGGCGAATGCATCTACCTGGATTCGGACATGGGCCACGCTTACCTCGCGGGCCCCGGTTGCACCGAGGCGAATTTTCTCGCGGTGTGCTCGAGCGCCGAGGAGGGATTCATGGAGACCCTCCTCGGGGTTCACAAGAAAGGCGCGGCAGCCGCCGCCCAACCGACATCACCGGCCGCGGGTACCAACAGTCCGAAAACGCGCCGCCGCAAAAAGCGTTGAAACGGGTTGTTGCTGCTTTGCTGCGTTGCAAATGAGATGTCGCCAATGGCAACCTATCGAGCAATGTGAATCTGCCGAGGAGCAGGCCTCGAGTCTCGAACAGACCGCCTCGTCGATGGAGGAGATGACCTCCACCGTCAAACAGAACGCTGCCAACGCTGCGCAGGCGAATGATCTTGCCACCGCGGCCCGGTCGCAGGCCGAGAAGGGCGGCAACGTCGTCGCGGAGGCCGTTGCCGCCATGACCGGCATCAACGACGCCAGCAACAAGATCGCGGACATCATCGGAGTCATTGACGAGATCGCGTTCCAGACCAACCTCCTGGCCTTGAACGCCGCCGTCGAAGCGGCGCGTGCTGACGAGCAGGGTCGCGGCTTCGCGGTCGTAGCGCAGGAGGTCCGTACCCTCGCTTCGCGCAGCGCCGCTGCCGCGAAGGAGATCAAGGGCCTCATCGAGGACAGCGTCGCCAAGGTGGAGCATGGCTCCAGGCTGGTGGGTCAGTCGGGACAGTCCTTGTCGGATATTGTCGGCGCCGTCAAAAAGGCGAGCGACATCGTGGCGGAGATCGCCGCCGCGTGCCAGGAGCAGGCGCGCGGCATCGACCAGGTCAACAAGGCCATCACCTCTCTCGATCAGGTCACTCAGCAAAACGCGGCGTTGGTCGAGGAAGCCGCCTCCGCCGCCGAGTCATTGAGTGAGGAGGCGCAGCATCTGGACCGGATGATGGCCAACTATCAGATTGCGCCTGGAAGCGGCGGATCGCTGGATGAGCCTGGCGTCGCACGCAGCGTCGAGCGGCGTTCGGCCACGGCTGCCTAGGTGCTCGACCGGAGGCCGGGGGCACCCGCACGCCGGAAGGTGTTCCGCGTACTTCCTAAGCCATTAATACTATTATAATATCCGCGTCATGGCTGACGCGGGCGAGCGCCCAACTTCTCTCAAGCAGCGCGAGGCCATCCCGCGCCCCGTCCCACGGCTGAGCCGACTCGCTGTGGATCGGGCTCTGTCGAGCCACGATCAGATCGCGACCATTCTGGGAACCGAGATCCTGCGCGGAGTGCATCGACCGGGCGACAACATGCCGCCGGAACCGGACCTCATCGCACGTTTTCAAGTCTCGCGCACGGTGATGCGTGAAGTCATGAAGACGCTCTCCGCAAAGGGTTTGGT
>DATBCZ010000580.1:0-5325 GCA_036270175.1 Steroidobacteraceae bacterium
CAGCTCCTGCGAAAGCACTTCGATACCGACCGGCCCACGATAGGGAGAATCCGGCAGCTTGGAAGTGAAGCCCTTGATGTCGAACTCACCCAGGCCGCAGAGTTTCCGATGCGAGGTGGTCTCCGTGACCATGTCCATCCCCGCGGGGGTCTGCAGATAGCCGTCGTTGATCTCGAGTCCCATAAAATACGGCGCCGGGAAATTCATGACATCGTCGTAGGGGATGGCCAGCTTAACGATGTGCCAGAGATCGAAGATCACTCCGCCGTTTTTCTGTGCGGCGCCCTCCACCAGGCGGCGAGTCTTCTCCAGCGTCTCGATGACCGAGAAGGGCATCAACTCGTAGCCGATGCGGATCCCCCGTGGCGCGGCTTCGCGGCACAGGCTGCCGAACTCATCGATGAGTCGCGACATCGGGCAATCGGACTTGAAGAAGTCGCCGACCTTGAGGTGGCGGGCACCCAGCCCTTCGCAGGCTTTGAACAGGAACTCGCGACGCTCATCCGAGGCGGTACGCCGCTCGCCGGGTGGCAGGAACCAGTCGGCCAGGAACTCCACCTCGACGTGCTTCAGGCCATTGTCATCGAGAATGCGCTTCATCTGCGGCAGGGTGTAGCTCTGGAGGACATGCTCGATGTCCGCATGCCAGAGGCCGATGCCCTTGAAGCCCGCGCGAGCGATGGCCTCGCAGCGCTCTTTGAATTCGAACGTACTGTATTCCGCCGCGGAATGCGGCAGTGCGCCGCCAGCGAAGGTCCAATACGAAGCGATCAGCTCGACGTCACTCATACAACCACCCCTCAACGCAACTCACCGACGCGGCGGCGTTTCAGGCGGCCGCCCTCCCCCAGAGCTCAGCCGTCGCGAGGCGGGCGCCCGCGGCGAGCGCTTCAAACTTAGCCCACATCACTTTCGGATGCACGCGGGCCAGCGTTTCCTGCTGCGCGAAGCCGCAATCCGAGCCTGCGATGACGTTCTCTCGACCTACTATACGGGCGAACCGCACGATCCGGTCCGCAATTACCTGAGGATGCTCCACCGTGACGATGTGGTGAGTAATCACGCCGGGAATAAGTATTTTTCCGGGAGGCAGTTTGACGCGCTCCCAGACGCGCCACTCGTGCTCGTGGCGTGGATTCGCGGCTTCGAGGGAATAGGCCTGCGCCGGTACCTGCAGAATGAGATCCACGATCTCCTCCAGCGGCGCATCGACGGTGTGCGGCAGATGCCAGCTGCCGAAGCACACGTGATAGCGAACCCGCTCCTGCGGAATATCACGTAGCGCGTAGGTGAGCGCCTCGACGCGCAATTCAGCCCATTTTCGATAGTCCTGCGGACTCTTCTGTGTCAGGTGGTCATACATGTTGGCCAGTACTGCGTCGTCCACCTGTACCACTAGGCCGGCTCGATAGACTTCGAGATACTCCTGCCGTAGAGCCTCGGCCATGGCCATGACGTAGTCATGCTCATTATGGTAATAGTCGTCGATAGCGTTGAATGCCGCGCTCGCGGGCGCCACGACTGTCAAAAAGCCTTCGGTAGCACCGGTTCCGGCCAGGGCGTCGTTGAGGTTCCTGGCATCCCGCGTCACGTCCGCAATGGCCTCGTACTTTATCGGCGCCACGCAGGCCTGCACGGGCTTCTTGACGTACGCCCCCCCGAATTCCGCTTCTATGAGCTCCGGAAAACGCTCGCGCTCGCGACCCAGCCAGTCGCGCGAATCGAAGTGACCTTGACGCACCTCGAAACCGCTGATTCGCTCCAGGACATAGTTCGCCCAACTGGACTTGCCGTATTCACCGTCGTTGACGATATCGATGCCGGCCGCGACCTGTTTGCGGACCACGTCTTTGACGGCATCGTGGAGGGCGGCGGCGTAAGCCGCTACATCCTTTGGAGGTCCGATTTTATGACTGCCGAGCGCCAGCAGGGCCTCGGGCCGGATGATGCTGCCGACGTGCGTGGTGAGTATCCGGTCGTCACTACGTTTCATTCTGGGATCTCTGCACCGGTGGTCACCCGCTCAATATAGCTTAGAATAACAGCATGCTTCGTATCTGGCGCCACCCATGACATTAGAAGCCAAGGCTGTCGGACTCTGCTTCGCCGCCGAAGTGACCGGCGTCGACTTCTCGAGGCCGCTCGACTCCAGCACGGTCGCGGAGATCGTCGCCGCAATGGACCGCTACGCGGTCTGCGTGTTCCGCGGCACGGCGCTGAACGATGATTCGCACATCGCCTTCAGCCGCCTGCTAGGCAAGCTCGAGCACGCGCCCAGGCTATTTGGCAAAGGGTTCGCACGCTTCGACCAGCCCGAGCTGTTCGACGCGGGCAACCTCGATGCGAGCGGCAACATCCTGGTCGACGAGCGCCGCCGCGTTTACAACAAGGGCAACGCGCTGTGGCATACCGACTCCTCCTTCAATGCGCACCGGTCCTCCTACTCTCTCCTGCTCGCTCACGAGGTTCCGCCGGTGGGGGGTGACACGCAATTCGCCGACATGCGGGCTGCCTATGACGCGCTGCCCGCCGCGCTCCAGGCAAAGATCGAGCCCCTCTGGGCGGAGCATTGGCTCTGGCATTCGCGCATGCTGGCGGGTTACCCGGAACCCACCGAGGCCGAGCGCCAGGCTAAACCGCCGGCGCGCCACAAGTTGGTCCAGACCCACCCGG
The DNA here is from genome assembly GCA_036270175.1 of Steroidobacteraceae bacterium. Taxonomy (GTDB): domain Bacteria; phylum Pseudomonadota; class Gammaproteobacteria; order Steroidobacterales; family Steroidobacteraceae; genus 13-2-20CM-66-19. The sequence goes on from DATBCZ010000580.1 coordinate 2,674, forward strand.
GCTCCGGGCGCAAGACGCTTTACCTCGCCTCTCACGCCTCGCACATCGTCGGCTGGCCCGTCGAGGCAGGCCGACAGTTACTGAAAGAGTTGATCGAATTCGCGACCCAGCCGCAATTCGTGCAAGCTGTTGCCTGGAAACAGCCGGGGGACCTGGTCATCTGGGATAATCGCTGCACCATGCATCGGGCCACGCCGTTCGAAGACACCTTGTACCGGCGCGACATGCGGCGCACGACGGTTTACGATTCCTCGCTCTGAGGGGCGCGGCCGCAGACGACACCCGGCCGCGCGCATGGATACAACAACCCGCCGCCTCGACCCGGTCCCGACGATTGACGTCGGACAGTTGATCGAGAGCCAGAATCCGGGCCGGATTCTGCTGCGGCTCGTGCTGGTGTGCTGGCTGGTTACGTTCTTTGACGGCTTTGACACCAACGCCATCGCCTTCGCGGCGCCCTACCTGGCGAAAGCCTATTCCTTCGACAAGCCGGCGCTCGCCAACATCTTTGCCGCGGGCGGCTTCGGCACCTTGCTGGGCGGCTTTCTCTTCGGTGCCCTGGGCGATCGGATCGGGCGCCGTCGCGCGGTCGTCACGGCAACCCTGACATTTGCGCTTCTGACATTGCTACTGGCGCTGTCGGATCGCTTTTGGGAGTTGCTGGTGGTCCGTTTTCTCAACGGTGTGGCCCTGGGAGGCGCCCTGCCGCTGACCTGGGCGCTCGGCGTCGAGTATGTCCCGACACGCTACCGTGCCACGGCGGTGACCCTGATCATGCTGGGTTACGGGATCGGTGTAGCTACGGCAGGCCCCGTTTCCGTGGTGCTGCTACCCCGCTTCGGTTGGCAGGCGATATTCATCTTCGGTGGCGTGACCTCGCTGTTGGCCACGGCGGCGTTGTTGGCTTTCCTGCCGGAATCGCTGCGCTTTCTAGCCGCGCGTGGCGCCGACACGGCGCGTCTCGCGCGTGTGGTCCGCTGGGTAGAACCGACGCGGGAGGACCCTGACGGCACTCGATACGTGTCGGCATCGCTCACGCCGCAAGAGCGCCAATCGTGGGGGCCCGCGCCGTTATTCACCGGCCAGGTGCGTTTGATAACGCCGCTTCTCTGGTTAGGTTTTGTCGCGAGCTCAATGATCTCGTTCTTCTTTACAACCTGGGGCCCCACGGTTTTTGAAGAGATGGGGCTCGACAGGCCAACAGCCGCATGGGCGGTGTCACTGAACTCCCTGGTCGGAGCGGCCGGGGGTATCGCCCTGATGCGCTTCACCGACCGTCTTGGCGCGATCAGTATCGCCGTCATGCCCGCGATCTCGGTCCCCGCCTTGCTGGCGATAGGGCTCGCCCCGATTGCGCCACTGAGCGCCGTGGTCATGATGGGGGTGCTGTACCTTTTCCTGGGTGGCAGCCACTACGGCATCATGAGCATCGCCGGTACGTTCTATCCGACAACCCACCGCGCGCTCGGCACCGGGTGGATGTCTGGCATTGGCAAACTCGGCTCCATTCTTGCCCCGTATCTCGGCGGTGCGCTCCTGGGCTCGGGAATGCCCGTGCAGAAGATTTTTGCGCTACTGGCCGTGTTTCCCGCGATCTTTGCCCTGTGCGCATTCACGATCGGCCGCCTGGAGCGGGCGGGCAAGCTGCGCGCGGCCGCCTGACGTCAGCGCCTCACGGCGCGTCCATGTTGGCCAGGATGGCCGCGAACACTGACATACTGACACCCAGGTGCTCGGGAGAGATGTTTCGCAGCAGCTTCTTGCGCACCGTCTCCTGGATTGCCGCGATCTGGCGCATGACCGGATCGGCGGCACGCGTGAGACGGATCACTTTGGCCCGCTGATCGTGCGGACTGGGCACCCTCTCGATGAGACCCTCCGACTGCAGGTCACGCAGTACGCGGCCGAGGGTCTGCTGCTCGACCCCAATGCGATCAGCGAGCTCGGTTTGATTGAGGCTGTCGCCGTATACATCGATCCAGTAGAGGGTCCCCCAGCGGGCCTGGCTTTGCCCGACGCTACTCAACTCCTGATTCATCAGGTTGCGCCAGCGGCGCGCCAGAAAGATGAGGCTCTGGGAGAACGTGTAGTGCATATCCTCGCGATTGCCCGGCTCCACTGTCTCCCGCCGCCGCAACAGCAACTCTCCCGTCGGCGATACCGTCGGCTCCCAACGCAGCGCTGGCGCAGTCGCCGCCGATTCGGAGTGGGTGGCTCGAGCGCGCGAGCGCTTTCTTTTCGCAACCTTGCGTTTGGTCATCCGCACCATGTACACGACTCCCCGGCGTCGCGTCCAGTCAGCGCCGGCAAAATCGCTCAAAACAGACCTTGGGGAGAATCAGGCCGAACGCCATGGCGAGCATGATGAGAAATGCAGTCCCGCCATCCGCAAGTGTGGCCGATACCACGCCTGGGGGTGTTGCCGCCCCTGTTTCGATGAGTTGTACGAAACCTTCCGCCATGTGGAAAATGTACACGCCGGGAATAAGGGCCACTACCGAGGCGAACGCTACCGCTGCGAAGGGCATTCGCATTCGATCGGCGAGCGGCGTAATCACGACCCCGACGATCAGGCACGCGAGTAGCGCCGCGACCTCCACGCTCGCGCCGGCAACGGAAATGGCGGCCCAACGGGCGCCGTGGGCCAGCATC
>DATBCZ010000581.1:0-6450 GCA_036270175.1 Steroidobacteraceae bacterium
GTAAGCGACCAGGGACGCAAGCGCCATATACCCGCCGTACGAGCCGCCCATCACCGCGACGTGATCGCGATCGAACGCCGGCTGCAGGCCGATCCAAAACAACAGTGAGCCGATGTCGCGGACGGCGTCCTCGCGCAATACGCCGTTATCGAGTCTCAGGAACGACTTGCCGTAGCCCGATGAGCCGCGCACGTTGGGTGCGATCACCGCGTAGCCGAGCTCATTGACCAGGAATTGCACGAACGGGTCCCAGTGGGGACGAAATTGCGCTTCCGGACCGCCGTGTATGTCAATCACCACGGGACTGATGGCCGGGCCGCGCGGCCGGTACACATATGCCGAGATCGTGCGCTGTTTGCCGGCAACACGATCCCACGTCGGATAACGGATGAGCTCGGCGGAGGCGGGGGTGTTGGCGTCGAGCGCGCCGATTTCGCTTTTCGTCCAACGCTCGATCGCACTATGCGCGAGGTCATATACGTAGACATCGCGCGGCGCCTGCGCCGAGTCGACCGACATGGCGAGCCGCTTTCCCGTGTGGTCGAATCGAACATTCGAAATCTGGCCTTCGGGCAGGCCGGGAGGTGTGAGCTCGAGCTTCTGCAGGGTGTCGACCACCGTCAGGCGACTGTGGCCGTCTTCGTTCACCACGTAGGCGATGTAACGGCCGTCGACGCTGACATCGAAGTCTTCGATGTCCCAGGGAATGTCCGGAGTGATCTTGCGCTCTTCGTGACTCACCGGGTCGAGATAACGCAGTTGCGCGAAGTCCCCGTCCTCCACCGAGATGAGATAGATGCCACGGCCGTCCGGAGCGAACTTGGCGGAATTGATACTGATTTTGCGCGCGCTGTCATCAACAGGCGTGAAAGAGCCGGCCGCCACGTCAGCGATATAGAGGTAGCTTTCCTCGATCGAGACATACTTCCATAACAGGAGTTTCTTATCGTCCGGCGACCAGTCGAGCGGATACCAGGTGTCCTGTTGGCCGCCAACGAGCAGTCGGGGTGCCGACGCGTTGGATACATCGGCGAGATACACGTCGTAACTCTGCCCGTCACGCTCGTTTCCGGAAAACGCTACACGTTTGCCATCGTGCGACCAGACGGGGCTGCTGTGCACGAAATTCCCAGTCGTGAGTTGACGTACGTTGCCGCTTCCCGCGTAGTAGTAGACCTGTGCGTTTTCGTCGCCGCCATGGTCCTTCAGAAACACGAAGCCATTTCCGGCGCCTGTGGCGGGAGCGCGGGCCACGCTGACAGGATCCTGGGAGAACGTGAGTTGCTCACGCATGCCCAGGGGAGCGGTGATCCGATGGACCTGCTCGACTTCACCGAAACGAGTGGCGACGAGCATGCTGCCGTCCGCCTGCCAGTCCAGGAAAGTCGCCTGCCGCGACTGCTGGTAACGCTCGAGCCGGGCGGCCATCGCGGTATCGAGCGGCGGAATGCCTTCGAAAATGAGGTTGCCGCGCTCCTGGTGCGAGGGCACGCCCGGGGCCTGCTGGGCCTGGGCCGCCGGGACGGCGGAAATAAGAAGACACGCGACGGGTATCAGGGCGGCACGCGCCCTGGAAATCGTTTGTATAGCCAGCATATGCATACCGTAGCGTACAACGTTACGATGTGTATACGCGTACCTCGATCACAGACACGACTCATTCGTCGGAGCGGTTCTTGAGCCCCAAACTGTTGCACCACCCTCATGGCATCACGGCTGTCGATACCGAATATCTTTATCCGGGTCACGCCGCCTCGCACATCATTCAGGACCAGGGCCGTGCGGCTTTCGTAGATGTCGGTACGAACTACTCTGTTCCGCATTTGCTGGCCGCGCTGGAAGTGCTCGGGATCGCGCGTGAGGCCGTGGACTATGTCTTCCTCACCCACGTGCATCTGGATCATGCGGGTGGGGCGGGCCAGCTCATGCGGGAACTGCCCAACGCCCACGCGGTTTTGCATCCCCGCGGTGCGGCGCACATGACCGAGCCTGAAAAATTGATTGCCGGCTCGAAAGCTGTGTATGGCGCGGAGCGTTTCGAGAAGTTATACGGCGACCTGCTGCCGATTCCCGCCGCGCGCGTGCGGGTAACACAAGATGGCGAGCGGTTCCGCCTCGGGGGGCGCGATCTGGAGCTCATACATACACCCGGGCATGCGCTACATCACTACGCGGTGGTCGATGCGGCGCACGCGAGCATTTTCTCCGGCGACACCTTCGGTATTTCCTATCGCGAGCTCGATTCCAAGCGCGGCGCTTTCATCATCCCGACGACCTCACCGTCGCAATTCGACCCGGATCAACTGCTCGCTTCGATCGATCGAATGGCCGCTTATGCACCCGAGGCCATGTATCTCATGCACTACAGCCGGGTGACGGATGTGCCGCGGCTTGCCGCACTGCTGAAAGCCCAGGTGCGAGAGATCGTGCGCATCACGCAGCGCCATGCGAACGCGGCGGACCGGTACACGGCCATCCGGGCCGACATGCTCAATCTGTGGCTCGGCCTTGCGCACGAACACGAAGTCCCGCTGTCGGATGCCCAGATCGCGGCGCTCCTGAAGAGTGATCTCGATCTCAACACCCAGGGACTCCTCGTCTGGCTCGATCGGCTGAAACGGAGTTAGTCATCATGTCTTCTTTCAAAGCCTTCCGGATTCACGAGGAAAACAAGAAGATCGTCGCGCGCTTCGAACAGTTGACGCTCGACGATCTCGCTGCGGGTGATGTCGTGGTCCGCGTGACGTACTCGGATATCAACTACAAGGACGCGCTTGCGGCCACCGGCGCGGGCAAGATTCTGCGCCGTTATCCCCTCGTGGGTGGCATCGATTTCGCGGGCGTGGTCGAGTCATCCAACGATGCCCGCTATTCGAAGGGCGATAGCGTGCTGGTGACGGGCTGCGCCTTATCCGAGACGCACGACGGAGGTTATTCGGAGTACGCACGTGTAAAGGGTGACTGGGTCATTCCCATGCCGCCGGGTCTCGATGAATTTACGGCGATGTCACTTGGGACGGCGGGCTTCACTGCGGGGCTCGCGATCTACCGGATGGAGCACAACGGACAAACACCGGCCGGCGGACCGATCGTCGTGACCGGCGCGAGCGGCGGCGTTGGCAGCATTGCCATCGATATGCTCGCGGGGCGGGGATATGAGGTCGTTGCCGTGAGCGGCAAGCCTGGCGCAGCGGACTACCTGCGCTCCCTCGGGGCCGCCCGCGTCCTGTCGCGCCAGGAGATCAATTTCGGCTCGCGCCCCCTCGAGAGCGTGCAGTTCGGAGGCGCCGTGGACAACGTCGGCGGCGAGATGCTGACGTGGCTCACCAGGACCGTGGATTTCTGGGGCAACATTGCCAGCATCGGACTGGCCGGTAGTGCCGAGCTCAAGACCACCGTCATGCCGTTCATCCTGCGGGCGGTCAGTCTTCTGGGGATCAATACGTCCACCACACCGCGCGAGATCCGCCTGGCCGTCTGGAAACGTATCGCGACGGACTTGCGGCCGCGACATCTGGATCGGATCGTCACCCAGACCATCGCGTTTGACGAGCTTCCAGGCGCGTTTCCCGCCTATATCCAGGGCGGCGTCGTGGGCCGCACGGTCGTCAAGATTTCCTAACGCACCGCCAATCCTACTGGCGAGTAGGATTACGCTGTCCGGGAGCACCGCGCGCGTATAGAATGCGCCGTCTCCCGCGGAGGTCCCCATGTCTGAGCGATCGATCAGCGCCGGTGCTCGTCTGCGCGCGGCTGTCGAGGCAGAGCGTCCCTTGCAGATTGTCGGGACGATCAACGCCTATTCAGCGCTTCTCGCGGAGCGCAGCGGCTTCCGGGCCATCTATGTTTCCGGTGCCGGCGTCGCCAACGCATCATTCGGACTGCCCGATCTCGGCATGACTTCACTTAATGATGTCTGCGAGGACGTGCGCCGCATTACCGCCGCCAGCGAGTTACCGCTGCTGGTGGACGCCGACACAGGCTGGGGTGGCGCCTTCAATATCGCCAAGACCTGTAAGGATCTCATCAAGTCCGGTGCCGCCGGCATGCACCTCGAAGATCAGGTGCAGGCGAAACGTTGCGGACACCGTCCTGGCAAGGCGCTCGTGCCCTCGGAGGAGATGAGCGACCGGATCAAGGCGGCGGTGGATGGTCGAACCGACCCATCCTTTGTGATCATGGCGCGAACCGATGCGCATGCCGTCGAAGGACAGCAGGCCGCTCTGGATCGAGCGCAGGCGTATGTCGCGGCCGGCGCGGACATGATATTCGCCGAAGCCTTGACGAGTCTCGATGAGTACCGGCAGTTCACGGCCGCGATACGTGTGCCGGTGCTGGCTAACATCACGGAATTCGGGAAGACCCCGCTCTTTACCACGACCGAGCTCGGTGCCGTGGGCGTGCGCCTCGTGTTGTATCCGCTGTCCGCATTTCGCGCCATGAGTAACGCGGCGCTCGCCGTCTACGGGGCGTTGCGTAAAGAGGGCACGCAGAAGAGTGTCATGGATCTGATGCAGACCCGCGCGCAACTTTACGATGTGCTCGGCTACAACGAGTACGAGAAAAAGCTCGACGAGCTGTTTGGAAGCGGCTCGACCTGACTGCCGTCACGGACGCGCTATCGATCTCTCCAATGGATTTTTCCGGAAAGTACGCTATGAACGACAAGGCCAGCTCGCCGTCCGACAATCTACCCTCCGCCTTCAAGCCGAAGAAATCGGTCGCCCTGTCGGGGGTACCGGCCGGCAACACGGCGTTGTGCACGGTCGGTACGACCGGCAACGATCTCCACTATCGCGGCTATGACATTCTCGAAATCGCGAACACCTGCCAGTTCGAAGAGATCGCCTACCTGCTGATCTACGGCAAACTGCCCACCCGCGCTGAGCTCACGAGCTATAAGACGAAGCTGAAGTCGCTGCGCGGTCTACCGGCGATTGTCCGCACCGCCCTCGAGGCATTGCCCGCGGCTTCTCATCCGATGGACGTGTTGCGCACGGGCGTCTCGGTGTTGGGATGCACACTGCCGGAGAAGGACGATCACGGTGTCCCCGGCGCGCGTGATATTGCCGACAAGCTGATCGCATCGCTGGGCTCCATGTTGGCGTATTGGTATCACTACAGCCACAACGGGCAGCATATTTTCGTCGAGACGGAAGACGATTCGATCGGGGGGCACTTTCTGCACCTGCTCCATCGGAAGCCTCCGTCCGATGCGTGGGTTCGGGCCATGCACACGTCGCTCAACCTCTACGCCGAGCATGAGTTCAACGCGTCGACATTCGCCGCCCGCGTGATTGCCGGTACGGGCGCCGACATCTATTCGTGCATCACGGGCGCGATCGGTGCCCTGCGCGGACCGAAGCACGGTGGCGCGAACGAGGTGGCCTTCGAGATTCAGAAGCGGTATGACACGCCGGACGAGGCTGAGAAGGACATTCGGGCGCGGGTTGCCAACAAGGAAGTGATCATCGGATTCGGGCACCCGGTGTACACCGTGTCCGATCCCCGCAACCAGGTGATCAAGGGCGTCGCGAAGCGTCTCTCGCAGGACGCCGGCGACATGAAGATGTATGACATCGCCGACCGTATCGAGTCGGTCATGATGGACGCGAAAAAGATGTTTCCGAACCTCGATTGGTTCTCGGCGGTCTCGTATCACCTCATGGGCGTGCCGACCGCGATGTTCACTCCCCTGTTTGTCATCGCGCGTACGACCGGATGGGCTGCGCATGTGATGGAACAGCGGAGTGATGGGAAGATCATCCGCCCGGCGGCGAACTATGTCGGACCGGAGAATCAGAAGTTTGTGCCGATTGAGAAGCGGGTGTGACGGGCCGCATCTTCGTGCCCCGCCTCTCGACGCTTACCCGATCCGCGAAGGAATCCAGGTTTACCCATGTCCGCACACGACTATAAATCCGCCAAGCGACCCGACCCGGACGCGGCGCTGCTCGCCATCTCCGACTACGCGAGGAATTACGCCATCGCCAGCCCACTGGCGTACGAGACCGCGCGTTACTGCTTCATGGACACGCTCGCCTGCGGGTTTCAGGCGCTGAAGTACCCGGCGTGCACGAAGCTCCTCGGCCCCGTTGTCCCGGGTGCCGTGATTCCCGGCGGCGCTCGCGTGCCGGGCCTGTCGTACGAGTTGGATCCCGTGCAAGCGGCATTCAACATCGGCGCCATGATCCGCTGGCTGGACTTCAACGACACCTGGCTGGCCGCGGAATGGGGTCATCCTTCCGACAACCTCGGCGGCATTCTTGCGGTGGCGGACTACCTGTCTCGCAAAGCCGTCATGGAAGGAAAGACACCGCCGACAGTTCGCGACGTGCTCACCGGCATGATCAAAGCGCACGAGATCCAGGGTGTACTGGCGCTCGAGAATAGCTTCAATCGCGTCGGCCTCGATCACGTCATTCTCGTGCGCGTGGCGTCCACTGCGGT
>DATBCZ010000582.1:0-11492 GCA_036270175.1 Steroidobacteraceae bacterium
CAAGGGCGATTTCCGCCTGGGAGCCGACCTTTACGATGCCAAACTCCGGTTCGCCCTCGATTCGCCGCTCACGCGAGCCGAGATCCGAACGCGGGCTCAATCCGAGCTCGCGCGTACCCGCGAAGACATGTATGACATCGCGCGTACCGTACTGACAAATCAACCTGGCGCACCCCCTCTTGCGCCGGCTCCCACCGCGGACGAGCAGCAAACGGCCATCGCTGCCGCCCTGGAACTCGCTTACACCCAGCAGCCGGCGCGCGATGAGGTATTCGACACCGCACGCCGCGCGTTCGATGACACGACGGCGTTCGTCCGTGAGCATGATCTCGTAACTCTCTTCAACGACCCGCTCGAAATCATCCCGATGCCGGAATTTCAACGCGGCGTTGCCTTGGCCTATTGCGACTCACCCGGCCCGCTGGACCAGGGCCAGAAAACCTTCTACGTGATCTCGCCGATTCCCAACGACTGGACCGACGAGCAGGTGAAGTCATTCCTACGTGAATACAACACGCGCTCGATCGACAACCTCACCATCCACGAGGCGATGCCCGGTCATTACCTGCAGTTCATGCACTCGAACCGCTATCAATCGCCGCTCCGCGCGGTGTTGGCGTCGGGAACATTCATCGAAGGGTGGGCCGTCTACAGCGAGCGGATGCTGGTCGAGCAGGGATTCCTCGGCGGCGACCCGCTCATGCACCTCATCCAGCTGAAGTGGTACCTGCGTACCATCGGCAACGCGCTCCTCGACCAGGGGATACACGTGGATAACATGTCCCGTGAGGATGCAATGCGCCTGATGACACACGACACCTTTCAGGAAGAGCGCGAAGCGGCCGCTAAATGGGTCCGGGCGCAGCTCACTTCGGCCCAGTTGCCGACCTACTTCGTAGGAGTGCAGGAACACCTGGCGCTACGGGAGGAAGCCAAAAAGAAGTGGGGTAAGAACTTCTCGCTGAAGCTCTACCACAACATGGTGCTCTCTTTCGGCTCACCGCCAGTACGCTATGTGCGCGAGTTGGCCCTCGACCTGCCGATTGACTAAGAGCTCTGGCCCCTTGCCGGTTCAGCCTGCTTCACCAGGCGCAGTGAGATGGGATACCGATAGCCGACACCTTCGCTCGCCTTGACGGCGGCGACAATGGCCATCACCAGCCAGTAAAAAAACAGCAGTGCACCGAGCGGAATGCCAATGAGGGCGAAGAACAGCGAGCCGCAGACAAGCCAACCGAGCGCCACCGTGATGTTGAAATTCAACGCTTCGCGCGCTTCCATTTCCACGTACGCGGAAGTGTCACGCCGGGTGAGCCAGATGACGAGAGGCGCGATGATATTGCCGCCCAAAGGGAATACGAACACGGCAAACGCCGAGAGATGGGCGAACATTCCCCAGGTGCGCTCGTCCTGCGTAGGAGGAGCACCCGTCATCGGCGCTCCCGCGGGTTTCGATTCGTTCATTGTCCCTCCGGCCGGTTGACGCCGCGCCGCACTCCGATTATGACTTCTGGCGGGAGAAAGTACGATGAGCTATGAGCCGGGCCGCGTGCCCTGGCAGGAAGATGTGCAGCTTCGCGGTGTGCGCCACCGGCTGACCTGGTGGGGCGAGCGCACGAGCGACCCTATCGTGCTGCTGCATGGCTTTCTGGACTGTGGCGCCACCTGGCAGTTTCTGGTGGATCGGCTGCCCACCTCGTGGACCTTGGTCGCTCCGGACTGGCGCGGCTTCGGCGACAGTGAATGGGTGCCCGGTGGCTACTGGTTTCCGGACTACTTCGCCGACCTCGATGCCCTGCTCGACACGCTGGTGCCCCAAAGTCGAGCACGAGTCATCGGCCATAGCATGGGCGCCAACGTAGCGAAGATGTACGGAGGCATTCGCCCGCAGCGCATGCAGTGGCTCGCGAACCTGGAAGGGCTGGGATTGGCCCGCACGCGGCCTGAAGAGGCGCCCAAGCGTTACGCACACTGGCTCGATGAAGTGAAGGACCCGTTCAAGGAAGGACGTTATGAGTCGATCGAGCAGTTGACTTCGATTCTCAGGATGCGTAACCCGCGATTGACCGCGGACCGCGCCGCATTCGTTGCCAGGGCATGGAGTCGGCCCGAGCCCGACAGTTCGGAGGTCCGCCTGCGTTTCGATCCGCGGCATCGGCTCGTGAATCCCATCCTCTATCGGCGCGAGGAGGCCGAGGCCTGCTGGGCGCGGCTCGAAATTCCCATGCTGTTGGTTATGGGCGAGCTCTCGGACCACAGGGCACGGCAAACCTCCTATGTCACCGATGAGCAGCTGCATGGGTTGTTCCGCAGGCTGCGTCTCGTGACTGTCCCGGGCACGGGACACATGATGCACCACGAAGATCCCGCAGCGGTCGCTAGGCATATCGTCGAATTCGAGCGCGATTGCGTATCATCGGGGTCATGAGAACCTTTCTGCTCGGTGGCGCACGCTCGGGAAAGAGCTCGCTCGCAGCCCGTTGGGCCGCAGAGCGCTCGAAGAGCGTCTGTTGTGTTGTAACCGCGACCGCATCAGATGACGAAATGATCGCCCGCATCGATGCCCACCGGCGCGAAAGGCCACAGCACTGGCGCTTGCGCGAGGAACCCCGACGGCTGAGCGCAGCCGTGAGAGATGAGAGCCGCGCGGGCGGCCTCCTGTTGATTGACTGCCTGACACTGTGGACGGCGAACTGCCTCTGGCCGCCAGCATCGACCACGGCGGTGACATCCGCGGGCTCGGGCGACTTCCAGGCCGACCTGCCCGGCTGGCACGCCGAGCGCGACGCCTTTCTCACGAGCGTCCTGACAACCTCCAGCGAAATGATCATCGTCAGTAACGAGGTGGGCACCAGCCTGGTACCCGAAAATGCCGCCGCCAGGCTGTTTCGCGACGAGCAAGGGCGGCTCAATCAACTCGTCGCCGCTGCCTGCGACGCCGTGTTTCTCGTTACAGCAGGCCTGCCACTGCGCCTGAAGTAAGCGCGACCAACAGCAGCAATGCGGTTTCGGTGACCTCGACACCGGCGCCGAGACAGTCTCCGGTCATCCCGCCAAGCCGCACTTTGAGCCAGCCACCCCAGGCCGCTATGACCAACGGCGCCGCGCACAGCACCGGCGCAACCGCAACGCTTGCCGCCAGGAGCGATAACGTCCAGAACACGATCCAGCCCACCGGAAGCTGCCAGCTGAAGCGCTCGCCGCGCCCCGGTTTCAAGGGTTTCAACCAGCGCCCCCAGGCGAGCGTCCCCAAGCGTGCCCAAGCGAGAATCAACGGAACAGCCCATAGAGCGTCCGGGGCCAGCATCGCGAGCGCAGCCGCTTTCAGCATCATTACCAACACTATGCTGACGATACCGAAAGTACCCACGTGCGGATCTTCCAACACCGCGAGAAAACGCTGTGGATCCCGGTGAGACGCACCGAGCGCGTCCGCAAGATCCGCCAACCCATCAAGGTGCATGGCGCCGGTCAACCAGACCCACGCCAGCACTCCCACGACACCGGCGAGAGCCGCGCTGCGATGCCCCAGGGCGAACGTCACCAACGCGACGATGCCGCCCAGCACCAGGCCGACAACAGGGAACCACGCGGCGGACCGGGCAACATCGACAGGCGAAAAGTCAGCCACGCCAGGCACCGGGAGCCGGGTGAGGAACTGCGCGGCAAGCCTGAGCCCCCGAAAGCTGGTCATACAGCTTCCGACACCCCCGCCTCCCCAAACGTCGCCATCCTGGCATGCAACGCCAACGCCGCACGCACCACAGGCAATGTCAATGCCGCGCCAGTTCCCTCGCCCAACCGCATCCGCAAATCCAACAGCGGCTCCAACTTGAGCCACTCGAGCGCAATGCTGTGCCCCGCCTCCGCCGAACGATGTGAGGCGAGCATCCAAGTCACGACACCCGGCTCGATCGCGGCGGCGGCAAGCGCCGCGGCTGTCGAAATATAACCATCCAACATCACCGGGACACCCAGCCTGGCGGCCTCCAGGTAAAAGCCGGCGATAGCTGCAATTTCCAGCCCCCCCAGCTCGGCAAGCGTCTGCGACGGCTCGCGCACCCGCGCCTTGCCAACCCTCGCGAGCGCGGTACGCACGATCTCGAGTTTGCGTGCCAATCCCGCGTCATCGACACCCGTCCCACGTCCGACAACGGACTCGGGCGTCGCTCCGGTAAACGCGCAGATGAGACATGCGGCCGACGTACTGTTGGCAATCCCCATGTCTCCGGCGATGAGAAGCCGGGCTTCGCGAGAAACAGCCGCCTGTGCGTAGCGCGCACCAACCGCGAGCGCGGTGCGTAACTCGTCGGCGGTCATAGCCGACTCCGCAGCCAGATCGCGCGTTCCCGCGCGAACGCGTTCATCACGGACGCCAGCGGGCGGCGGCTCATCCGATGCCACACCGACATCGATGACTTCGATGCGACATTCTTCCAACGAAGCGAGCACGTTGATCGCCGCGCCACCGCCGGCAAAGTTACCGACCATCTGCCCCGTGACGGATTGCGGGAAAGCCGATACACCGCGAGCGGCAACGCCATGGTCGGCGGCAAAGACGAAAATCTCGCAGCGGGGCGGCGCGGGCACCGCGCTTCCGAGGCGCGCGGCGAACCAACAGGCCAGATCCTCCAGCCTGCCCAGCGACCCGGGAGGCTTCGTGAGCTGCAGTTGGCGGGCACGCGCGGCATCCCCGGCCTTGACATCGACCGGGGGGAGTTCACTCGACATGGGTCAGCTCCTGGGGAGGGACGGTAGGCGCAGCACCCGGATTTTACGCCACACCCACCCCCCATGCATGGCATCATCGCGCCCCATGAATATCGAGGGCGGGGCGGTATCTCGTCTCAACACCACCGCGGAGATCGTCAGCTACGCCGGCGTGGTGCCGTTCGTCCTCTGTCTGCTCGGCGTCGCATTATTGCCGTCCTATGGCCAGCGTGAGCTGGCCCAGCGGATCGCGATTTCCTACGGGGCGGTGGTGCTCGCTTTCATCGGGGCGGTGCATTGGGGACTGGCGCTCGCCGGCCGCATGGCCTGGCGCCCGGTGCGCGTCGCGGGTTCGATTGTGCCGGCACTCCTGGGGGCGACCGGCATCCTGCTCGGTGGGCAACGCGGACTCGCGCTGCTCGTCGTCGGCTTCGGAGTGTTCTGGTTGTATGAGCATCGCAGCGTCGGCGCCGAGCTGCCGGCAGCCTATCTGAGCCTGCGTCGCAATCTCAGCCTGGTCGTGTGCACCCTGCTCGCCCTGACCATGATTCTCTCCGACTCCGCCGGCCTGGTCTGAAGGAAGTGTGATGGAAGATTTCGTCTCCGCACCGTGGCTCAGGCGACTCATTACCGTCGTACTCCTGGCGGTACTGGTGATCCTCGGTTGGCAGGTGCTGGACCCTTTTATCGTGCCGATCGTCTGGGCCGCGATTCTCGGGTACGTGAGCTGGCCGGCCTATCAATGGCTGGTGCGCCTGCTAGGCGGACGAACCACCATCGCTTCTCTCATCATGACTCTCATCATCACTGCCGCCGTGATCGTGCCCCTGGCATGGCTCATCGTCATTATGCGGGTCGAAGTCGTGCGGGCCTACGCGGCGCTGCAGGGGCTGTTGTTGAGTGGTCCGCAGATGCCGCCCGCCTTGTTGAAGCTACCTTGGATCGGCGACCAGTTGACCGAGCTGAGTGCCCGCATGGCACAGGATCCCCGTGCGCTGAGCCTCGAACTGCGCGAGTGGGCGGATCACTCCTTCGTGGCGATCGCACACGTCCTTGGAGGTGTGACGCGTAATGCCGTGAAGTTGTTTTTCGCGGTGTTGAGTCTGTTCTTCGTCTACCGCGACGGCGAAAGATTCGCCAACCAGTTCGCGCGCGTGTTGGAACAGGTGCTCGGCCCGCGGGTGCACAATTACATCCAGGCCATCGGCCCTACGGTGAAGGCCGTAGTGTATGGCCTGGTGCTCGCGGCGGTCGCGCAGGGTACTCTGGCGGGACTCGGCTACTGGGTTGCGGGAGTGGCCGCGCCGGTGTTTCTCGCGGTACTGACGACCGTCTGCGGGCTGCTGCCTTTCGTCGTTCCGCTGTTGTGGGGCTCGATCGGTTTCTGGCTCATCGCGACCGGCCACACCGCGGCCGGCGTCGGCCTGCTGATCTGGGGCACGATTGTCGTCAGTTGGATCGACAACATCGTACGCCCCTTCGTCATCAGCCGGGAAACGCGCATCCCGTTCCTGCTCGTCATGTTCGGCGTCATTGGCGGCGTGGCGGCCTTCGGCCTGGTGGGCCTCTTCATCGGGCCCGTCATTCTCGCGATGTTAGTCGCGATCTGGCGCGAGTACCTCCTGGAAAGCGCCCAGCCGGCCAAGTAGCCCTCACGCGCCGAGAAACATCCGGTACATCGGGTTATTCGTCTCCTCCACAAAAGCGTAGTGAAGCTCGTTGATGTGCTGGAGAAAGTCAGGCCGCTCGCGCGGCGGCACCTGGATCCCGGTGAGCACCCGCCCATAATCCGAGCCGTGGTTGCGATAGTGAAACAAGCTGATATTCCAGCGGGGCCCCACCGCATGAAGGAACTTCAGCAGCGCGCCGGGTCGCTCCGGAAACTCGAAGCGATACAGCACCTCGTTCTCGATGCCGCGCGCATGGCCGCCCACCATGTAGCGCACATGGAGCTTGGCCATCTCGTTATCCGTCATATCCATTACGGTGTATTGCGCGTCGCGCAGACTTTTCACCACGGCGTCCCGTTCGGGGCGACCCTGCGTGAGCCCGAATCCCAGAAACAACTGCGCGCCCTGCGCGTTCTGATAGCGATAGGTGAACTCGGTGATGCTACGGCTGCCGAGTGTCTCGCACAGATGCAGAAAACTTCCAGGTTGTTCCGGAATCGTCACAGCCAGTAACGCTTCGCGCTGGCCACCCAGATCGGCACGTTCGGAAATGTGGCGCAACCGATCGAAGTTCATGTTGGCGCCACTGTTGATGGCCACCAGCCGCTTGTCCTTCCAACCTTCGCGGCCCACGAATTTCTTGATGCCGGCTACGGCCAGCGCGCCTGCCGGCTCGACAATGGAGCGCGTATCCTCGAACACGTCCTGGATGGCGGCGCAGATCTCGTCCGTATCCAACAGCAGGATCTCATCGACATGCGCACGGCAGAGATTCAACGTCTCCTCTCCAACACGCTTCACCGCAACACCGTCGGCGAAGACTCCGACCCGATCGAGCGTCACGCGTTTCCCCGCCTTGAGGGATTCGTACATGCTGGCGGAATCTTCGGGCTCGACACCGATGATCCGGACGTTGGGATAGAGGTATTTCACGTAGACGGCAATACCGGAGATCAAACCCCCGCCGCCGACCGGAACGAAGATCGCATCGACATTGCCACCCGTCTGGCGGAGCACCTCGACGCCGATCGTGCCCTGCCCGGCGATCACGTCAGGATCATCGAACGGATGAACGAAGATCAGATTGCGCTCACGCGCGAGAGCCAGTGCACGCTCGAACGCGCTGTCGTAATCGTCTCCATGAATCACAACCTCCCCGCCGAGGTCGATGACCGCCTGTACCTTGATGTTCGGCGTCGTCTGCGGCATCACAATGACCGCCGGAATGCCGCGTCGTTTCGCGGCCAGCGCTACGCCCTGCGCATGATTGCCGGCCGAGGCACACACGACGCCGCGCTTCGCGGTGGCTTCCGACAGGTGCGCAATCCGGTTATAGGCGCCCCGTACTTTGAACGAAAACACCGGCTGCAGATCCTCGCGCTTCAACATCACGCGGTTGCCGAGCCGGCGCGAGAGGCGCGGCGCCTCGTCCAGCGGTGATTCGATCGCAACGTCGTAGACGCGCGCTTTCAGGATTCGCTCGATGTAGGGACTCGCCACTGAATTCTCGCTGCCTCGCCTGGATTTAGGAGCCTGGCGAAGCTTAACCATTTCTCGGCCTTCGAGTGAGCGACGTGGCGCTTTTCTTAAGATCTCAGGACGCTCGTCTCACGGGCCGGCGACACCGCCAGTTCGACCACCCGGAATGGCGGCCGATCCGGAAACTGCCGCAGCAACAGCGGCATTGCGACGTTGTAGACCGGGATGCCGGTCGTGGTGCGCCCCTCGAGAGAGCCATGGTGCGCGTGCCCGTGGAACACTACGTCGACCGGGTAGCGATTGATCGGCTCCTCGAGACGGCTGGTCCCGAGGTAGGACATGATCTCGAGCGGCTCGTTTTCGACCGTCCCGCGAATAGGAGAGTAATGCAGCAGCGCGACCCGCCGCCCCGTGCGCAAACGGGCCAAAGCACCCTCGAGTTTCATGGCTTCGTCGATTGCCTCCTGCACGAAGCGTTTGGTCGCAGGCTCGCCCCAGGCACCTAGGGTCGCGCGTCCGAACCCACCCGAGAAGCCTTTCGCGCCGGCGATTCCGACCCCTTGCACCTCGAAGGCCTCGCCGTCGAGCACCTTGACCCCCGCTTCAGTGAGGATCCGGCAGACCTCGGCCTGCCGTCCGGACTCGAAGTCGTGGTTTCCCAGCACCGCCACGATGGGAATGCGCACGACGGCGTTGAGCTCCCGGGCGAGAATGACAGCTTCCTCCTCGAGTCCGTAATCCGTCAGGTCGCCGCAGAGCAAGAGCACATCCGCGCGCTCGTTGACCGATGCAAGCAACGGCTGCAACTGTCCCTGCGACGTCTTTTTGACGTGGAGGTCGCCAACAGCAGCCAGGCGCATTGTTTGCTTCTCTTTCATACCAAGGTCTTTCGCAAGGAGATCGGAGCAAACCACATGCCCAACGACGGTCCGCCGCTGGTGGAGCTGGAAGAGCCTGTAAAGGCGTTCTATCTGCGCGTCCTACGTGCGCTGCAGGAAGCCGACGCCCCGTTTCTCGTCGGCGGCGCCTACGCGCTCAAGCATTACGCTGGCGTCGAGCGCAATACAAAGGATTTCGACATCTTCGTACGGCGCGAGGATTACGACGACGTCATGGCCATACTCAACGCCTCGGGATGCGTCACCGAGCTGACTTTCCCACACTGGCTCGGGAAGGCGACCTGCGCGCATGCGTTGGTCGATGTCATCTTCAGCTCGGGCAATGGCGTATCACTGGTGGACGACGACTGGTTCCGCTATTCCACCATGGGACACGTCTTCGAGGTGCCGGTGCGGCTGTGTCCGCCCGAGGAAGTCATCTGGTCGAAGGCGTTCGTCACGGAACGCGAGCGCTACGATGGCGCCGACATCATGCACGTGTTGTTGTCCTGTGCCGAAACACTCGACTGGGACCGCCTGTTGCGACGCTTCGGCGCCCACTGGCGGGTGCTGCTCTCCTACCTGTGCCTGTTTGGATTCGTCTACCCTTCCGAGCGCACGCGAATTCCCTTATGGGTGATGACAGCTCTCATGGAGCGCCTCGAGGAAGAGATCCACGCACCGCCACCCACCGAGCGCATCTGCCAAGGCACGCTCATCTCGCGCGAGCAGTATCTCCCGGACGTGAACCAGTGGGGCTTCGAAGACGCCCGCCTCACCATGACCCATGCCATGACCGAAGCGGAGATCGCCGAGTGGACGCAGGCGATTGCGGGAAAAGACTAGTTGTTGCGGCGGTCAAAACCCGGCCGGACCGCGAAGCGGAACACGGTCTTGCCGATCATCACCGAATCCCCATCCTTCAGCGTCTGGCGCGTAATCCGCCGCCCGTTCACCAGCACGCCGTTGGTGCTGTTGAGATCTTCGATGATGGTATGCGCAGGGCCCGCCAGGATGACGGCGTGGTGCCGGCTGATGAACTTCGCGTCTATCTGCAGATCGTTATCCGGTGTACGCCCGACGCTCGTCTTCCTCCCGAGCACGTGCACGACATCACTATCACCCTCGGAACGAATCAGCAGCCTCTTGTCTCCGTCGGGCGCGATCTCGTGAGTGCCGGTGCTCTCGAGCCGCTGCTGAATCGCCCCTAACAGTACGGCGCTGTTGGCGGTTTCCTCCTCCAGCCTGCGAATGAGCGAGTCACGATCCGTGAGCGCATGGCGCGCTTCCTCGACCGTCGCGCGCCACTCGTGATTCGTCTTCTCGAGCTCGTCGAGCCGCGCGCTGCGGCCGCGCATGTCCGTCTCGAGTCGGTGGATCATGTCTTCCGCGGCACGGAGGTCGCCCTCCAGCTCCTTCGCGCGAGCCACGCTTGCGTTGGAGTCCGCCTGCAGTACGCGGACAAACTCCTGCTGCTCGTCGATGCGCAGCTCGAGCTCCTTGACACGAGCCTCGCCGGCAGCGATCCGCGCCATGTGCTCGGTGCGCTCGATACCGGACTCGTGCAAAGCGCTCGTCCGCTGCTGCAACTCGGCACGAACAGTTGCCAATTCGGATTCGAGCTGCTCGGAGCGCTTACGTTGCGCCGTGGTCGCCGCTTCGAGCTCCTCGCAGCGGCCGTGTGCCGCCCGAGCGGCGGCGTCGCGCTCCGTGCCGTATTCTGTCGCCGTGGCCAACTTCGATTCGAGCGCGTTCACACTCGCGATGAGCGTCGTGCGCTCCGCAGTCACCCGCGCCAGCTCAACCTGCCGCTCCGTCAGCGCTGTATCCTGTTGGATCCCGGCCGTCTCGAGAGCGCGGATGCGCTCATCGCGCGCCGCCAACGTCTCGGTCAACGCGCCGACACTCCGTTTCAGCTCATCGCCCGAGCGGCTCGTTTCGCGCAAGGATCCATCGCGTTGCGCGATCGTCGTGCCCAGACTTCTGACTTCCTTCTCGAGCTTGGTGATCCGACCTGCCCGATCGCTCAGACTGGATTCCAGATCGCTCACACGGGCCTTGGCGGCGGTGAGTTGCCCGTCGAGAGTGCCGAGACGCGCATCGCGCTCGTCAATGTCCTGGTACAGCGTCGAAGTCAGGTCCTGGAAGATGCTCCGGCGCCCTTCCGTCGACTGCAACGACTCGAGGTAGGTCGCGGCCAGATCATGTGCCGCGGTAAGATCCCGCTGCACGAGAGCCAGTGCCTTGTCACGCAGCGCGAGCTTCTCCTCGAATTCAGCGTCGTGCGAGCGTAACGTTTGGTTGACGGCCTCGCGCTCTTCGAGAGTCTTCTGCAATCCGCTTACACGCGCCTCGGCCACTGCCACCGCGGAGCGTGCCTTCGCCAACTCGGCGGCGAGCTGTTGCGAGTGTTGTTCAGCAACAGCGCGCTCGGCATTCGCATGGACCAGCGCCTGTTCGATTTCGGCAAGCCGCTCGCCCTTGCGCTTGAGACGCTCCTCCACCTCGCGCAGGTTGTCGGAAAGCGAATGCAGGCTGGCCTCGAGGTGTGCCCGCTTTTCGTCGTGAGTGCGCCGATCGTCATGGGGGCGCCGGTCGTCCAGGGCACGACTCTCATCGGCAACACTCGCAGGGGCAGCAGCTCCAACAGCCGCGGGAGGGGTACTCGCGGCCGCTGCGCTGGCCGCCTCCTTCGACTCACGAGCCAGCGGAGACTGGATGATCCAGGTGTCAGTGTTGACCAGCCGCTCTTCTG
>DATBCZ010000583.1:0-3841 GCA_036270175.1 Steroidobacteraceae bacterium
GGCGGTGAGCAGGCCATCCCCTGCCACCGGATCGTGGCCCGACTCGGTGCCATTCCGACGCGACAGCTCATAGAAGAGGCCGGCGCGAAGTTTCTCTCCGACGCACCGGATGCCGCTCCGGAGCTTTCCGCCCGCTACGAATCCACGGTTCCGGGGTTGTACATCATCGGCGCCCTGGCCGGATTTCCGCTCATCAAGCAGGCCATGAACCAGGGGTACGAGGTCGTCGAGCACCTGCTCGGTCGGACCGTGCAACCTGCCGACCACGACATTCTGGCGAATGTCTTCAAGAGGCTGCGCAACGGCCGTGACGTGGACTCGACGCTGAGCAAGATTCACGGGACGGTGCGTGTCTTCCGCGACGTCAAGGAGCTCGCCCTGCGCGAGCTCATGTTGGCGAGCACGATTCTGACTCCGGCGAAGGGGACGCCGCTCTTTACCCGCGGAGTCTATTCGTCGAGCGTCTTCAACGTGCTCAGAGGCGAGGTGCACCTCAGCGCCGGCGACGGTAATCCAATGACTCTGCGCTCTGGCCAGCTCTTTGGCGAAATGGCGCTCATCTCCGGACGCCCGCACGAGATGAGCGCCGTGGCTGGACCGGACTGCATCGTTCTCGAAACGCCTCACAGCGCGATGCGTAAGCTCTTGCGTTCGGAGCAAGCGGTCCGTGCCTACGTCGATAAGGTCTACGCCTTGCGAGCCTTGCGCGTCTTCCTGATGCCGCATGCGAGCCCGCAAACCGTCGCGGCGCTCTCCGAAGGCGTACAACTGCACCGCATCAAGGCGGATGAGGCGCTTTTCCGGCAAGGCGAGGTCGCCGATCGCTTCTACATGGTTCGCAGCGGATCGGTGTCGTTGTCGCGCAAGACCGACGCGAACGAGACCGTCATCGCTTACGGAGCCGCCGGTGCCTACCTGGATGCCGCCGGCTGCCTCGCTGGAGAATCCGTTCGCTCCATGAGTGCGGTGGCGACGGTCGTCACGGAGGCGCTCAGCATCGACCAGGCGCGGTTCCGCCGCCTGCTCGCCGCGGACGTGCTGATCAAGAACAAGCTGCAAGCGGAATCGGCGCAGCAGTTGGCGCAGCACGCCCACATGCAGGCCCAGCCGCAGGCCGGAAAAGTGTTCTCGTACCTGATGTCGCATGGCCTCGGCGAGGCCACCAGTGTGCTCGTGATCGATGAGGACCTGTGCGTCGGCTGCGATCAGTGCGAGAAGGCATGTGCTGCGACGCACGAGGGCGTCTCGCGTCTCGACCGTAGCGCCGGACCCTCGCTGTTTTCACTTCATCTGCCCACATCCTGCCGGCATTGCGAGCACCCGCACTGCATGCAGGATTGCCCGCCGAACGCGATCCACCGCCTTCCCGACGGCGAGGTTTTCATCGCGGATACCTGCATCGGCTGCGGCAATTGCGTGGAAAATTGCCCCTACGGTGTGATCCAACTCGCCGAAGTGGCTCCCAAGGCGAGCCTGCTCAGCCGGATGACCGGGCGGCCGCGCAAGGAGTCTGCCAAGACAGCCGTGAAATGCGACGTCTGCGCCACGCTGAAAGGCGGCCCAGCCTGTGTCCGAGCCTGCCCAACGGGAGCGGCGATCCGCATCCATGCCGAAGACGTCATCAAGCTCGCCAGGCAAAGAGCGGTAGCGGCTCAACAATGAGCGCCGCGGCATTCCAATCAAGTGCATCAGTCATTCGTCAATTATCGGAACTATCGCTACGGGACTCTGGCCGCCCTTGCCACGGTGGCCACGATCGTCGCCTACATGTTGGACAAGCCCAGGGTGCCGCCCAACGGGGGTACGTGGCTGGGCTACACGCTGGGCACGATCGCCGGACTGCTGGTTATTTTCCTGTCGCTGTTCGGTGTACGCAAACGGTCATTCCGCTCGCGCATCGGCACGGCGATCGGCTGGCTCTCGGCGCATGTCTATCTCGGTATCGCGGCCCTCGTGATCGCCACTCTGCACAGCGGCATGCACTTTGGTGCCAACGTTCACACGGCAACGTATGTGTTGATGTGGGTCGTGACCGTGAGCGGCTGTTGGGGTGTTTATGCCTACGTGCGTTATCCGGGTCTCATGACCCGGCAACGAGGCAATCTGCGCCGTAAGGAATTGCTTCTGCAGATTGCCGAGTTGGATCAGCGCTCACTGGGACTCGCCGGCCTCGTGCCGCGGGTCGAGGCCCTGATCGGCGACTCGATTCGTCGCACCGACCTGGGCAATCCGCACCTGTGGGCGCAGCTGCGCGCCCGCGACCACTCCTACCTGATGATCGTGGGCGAATCGGCTTCGCAAGCCGCGCACCTCGTGCCTAACTCCGGCAACCATGCGCTGATTGAACAGCTGGCCGAGTTGCGCCTGGCAGCCCCCGACGAGGGCACGCGGGCGACGCTACAGAGCCTTCTCGAATGCGCGGGAGGGAAGGCCGCGCTCCTGCAGCGCCTGCGCCGCGAGACGAAGCTCGCGGCCATGCTGCGCATCTGGCTGTACATTCATGTGCCTGTCTGTTGCGCGCTGCTGGCGGCGCTGTTTACCCACGTAATCACTGTATTTCTGTACTGGTGAGCGTGTGCGATTCTGCTTACTACGCAAGGCTTCCAGCGGAGGCGCGTCCAGGTCCACTCCCGCGTCCAGCGGCATTCTTCTCCATACACGCCGGCTGACGATCGGCAGCGGACCCAATCAGCACCTGCAACTCACCGCAGCGGGAGTTGATGAGCGCCACGCGGTGTTGACTGCAAGCTCGCTTGGCGGGCTGCGGGTCGCGGCGGTGAGCGGCAAGGGACTCGGAGTCAACGGACGCCGCGAGATCCGCGCGCGTCTCAAAGCAGGGGACGTGCTGCAGATCGGCGCCGCCCGACTCATCGTGCGCCCGTCCCGGTCGCGGCGGGCCGTCATTCTCGAAGTGAATGAGCCCGACAACGACAACCACGAACCGGACTATGATCGCTCCGATGGGCTGGCGCCCGGCCCGCGAATGAGTCCGTGGTCCTGGGCGCTGTCGCTGGGATTCGCGGCTCTGTTTCTGCTGCTGCCGTTGAGCGGTGTCGTGATGCCCGGCATACAGGACCCCCTGCGGGCGACGCCGCTGCTGCCCAGTGACGCGCTCTGGTCTCCCGGGCCACTTCACACCGCACATCAATCGATCGGCACGCGCTGTGACGCCTGCCACGTGAAGCCCTTCGAGGCCGTCCGCGACCACGAATGCTTCGCCTGCCACGCGAGCGTGCAACATCACGTCGACATTCGTACCACTGATGTGTCCCTGTTTCATGACACGCAATGTACCGCCTGTCATGTGGAGCACAAACAACCCGCTGCCCTCGTGCAACGCGACCCCAGGGTTTGCACCGACTGTCACGCGGACCTGGGCCGGCGGAAAGACAACACGACGGTGCGGAATGCGACTGACTTCGGAACGGATCACCCGGAATTCAGACTGACCGTGCTGGCGAGTCTGGCTACGGGCCCAGGCCCAGATTCGCGCGTGGCCACGGGCGCCGGCCCAGGAAACACTCCAATACCCTGGAAAGCCACGCGCCTGGAACGCGACGATCCCGCGCACTTCGTCGAGCACTCGCACCTGCGCTTTTCTCACCTGCAACATCTCGATCCCAAGGGTGTCAAGTCCCCCACCGGCGAGCGAATACTGGGCTGTCAGGATTGCCACCAGCCGAACTCCAGCGGCCGGGCCATGCTCCCGATTCGCATGGAGACCCACTGCAGCGGCTGTCACAGCCTGTTGTTTGACGAGCACGATCCCACCAGCGGCGTTCCGCACGGCAATATCGAGGCCGTCTACAAAACGTTGCGGGAGCACTTCAGCCACGAGTAC
>DATBCZ010000584.1:0-10349 GCA_036270175.1 Steroidobacteraceae bacterium
ATTGCCGCTGGCGAATAGCTGACTGAACATTGTGGAGGTACCGCCTGCGGTAGCCGTCAGGGTGATCTGAGGGAAAAGATTCGCGGTCGCGACACCGAGCTCCGCGCTCGCGGAGTGCAGTTGTGCTTCCGCCGACAGCACGTCCGGCCGTTGGCGGACCAACGCGGACGGCACGCTGAGCGGAATTTCCAACGGCAGTGTGAGGTCGGCGAGCTCGAACCGTTGCGCCGGCTCGTCACTGGGGAAGCGACCTGCGAGCGCCGCCAACAGGTGCCGTTGCACGGCCAACTGCTTTTCCAGCGGCGGCAGCGTCGCCTCCAGGTTGGCGACCGCCGCGTCCACCGCCATGACATCGGTCTGTGCGATCGAGCCCAACTCGAACTGGCGCCGCAGAATCCGCGCCGATTCGCGCTCGCTGTTGAGGATTTCCGTGGTCGCGGCGATCTGTGCACGCAACGAGGCTTCCGCGATGGCCGCAGTCACTACGTTGGAAGTAAGGGTCAGGTAAGCCGCCTCGAGCTGAAAACGCTGCGAGTCGGCCTGCGCCTGCAGGGATTCCAGCTCGCGCCGGTTACGTCCGAAAATATCGAACAGGTAGGAAACGCTCACCTGCGCGGTGTGCAGGTTGTAAATGGGCGCCCCCGAATTCAATGCCGGCTGCAACGTACCGGTCGGGTCGCGATTGCGACTGAAGTCATAACCCGCCTGGACCTCGGGGAACAAGGTGCCGCGCTGAGCGGCGACGTTCTCGTTCGCCTCGCGGAGGGTTGCCTGCGCAGCCTGGAGCGTCGGATTGCTCTTGAGCGATTGCTGTACGAGCTCATTCAGTGCGGTCGAATGAAACAGCGTCCACCATTGGCCGGGAATATCCATCCCCGCCACGTATTGTTGAGCATCGGCACCGGCCTGCGGCGGCGGCGCCGGCTCGGCCAGATAACCGGTGACCTTCGGGGCCTCGGGGGTCTTGAAGTTGGGCCCCACGGCGCAACTGCAGAGCAGCGCCGCCGCGAGCGCAATCGCCAGGCGCCGCAGCCTCAGGCTCATACGGTAGCTTCCTGCGCGCGCGGCTTCTCCGGCATCGGCCTACGCTGCGAGAACAGGAGGATCAGCACCGGCAGGACCAACAGAACGAGGATCGGCGTGAGTAACATGCCACCCACCACCACGAGAGCGAGCGGCCGTTGCACCTGCGAGCCGATTCCGGTCGACAGCGCCGCGGGCACCAGGCCAACACAGGCGACGACACAGGTCATCAATACCGGGCGCATCTGCACCTTGCAGGTGTGCAGAAGCGCCTCGACCCGATCGAGGCCCTGCTCGATGTGCAGGTTGTAGTACGACAGGACGATGATGCCATCCATGGTGGCGATGCCGAACAGCGCCACGAAGCCGATGGCAGCCGAGACACTGAAGGGTGTGCCGGTGAGAGTGAGGGCGAAAATGCCGCCAATCAGCGCCATGGGAATCACGCTCGCGGCCAGCAGCACATCGACCAGGGAGCCGAAGTTGATGAACAGGAGAATGCAGATGAGCACAATGCTCAGGGGCACGACGAGCGCCAGCCGATGCAGAGCATCCTCCAGGTTGCCGAACTCCCCCACCCACTCCGTCCGGTAGCCACCGGGAAGCCGGACTTGTTGCTCGACCTTGCGCTCGGCTTCCAGCACGGCGCTACCCAGATCGCGGCCGCGAACACTGAACTTGATCGGGACGTAGCGTTCCTGGTGCTCGCGGTAAATGAATGACGGACCGGAAATCAACTGCACCGAGGCGACCTCGCCCAAGGGCACTTGTACCGTCGCTCCGTTTCCGGACGGGTCGGGTGCGGCGATGGAGATACGGCGAATAGCGTCAGGATCGGCGCGGTAGCGTTGTTCGAGGCGCACAATGATCGGGAAATGCCGGTCGCTGCCGTTTTCATACAGATCGCCGGCGGCCTGGCCGCCGATCGCCGCTTGCACGGTGGCATTGATGTCCCCGGGCGAGAGCCCGAGCCGCGCCGCTCGTGCCCGGTCGACATCGATGCGGATCGTAGGTTGCCCGAGGGGATTGAAGATCGCCAGGTCAGTGATACCCGGCACCGTCTGCAGTACGTCGCGGATCTTCTCCGCGGTACTCTCGAGAACTTCGAGCTCGTTGCCGTAAAGCTTCACGGAGTTCTCGCCCTTCACCCCGGAAGCCGCCTCCTCGACATTGTCCTGGATGTACTGCGAGAAGTTGAAATCGACACCGGGAAATTTCTCCGCCAGTGCCGCCGTCAGCTGCGAGGTGAGTTTGTCCTTGTCGACCCCGCTCGGCCAACGGTCAGCGGGCTTGAGAGGTACAAAAAACTCCGCGTTGAAGAATCCCGTGGCGTCGGTGCCATCATCCGGGCGGCCATGTTGTGAGATGACGGTCTCGACCTCGGGAAAGGTCTTGATGAGCCGGCGCATGCCGTTCACATAGCCGTTGCCTTCCTCCAGCGAGATCGACTCCGGCAGAGTGGCACGGATCCAGAAGTTGCCCTCTTCCAGCTTGGGGAGAAACTCCAGGCCGAGACTGTGCGACGCGATGAATGCGAGCACTATCAGCACGCCAAGGGACCCGAGCGTGATGACACGGTTGGCGAGAGCAAACTCCACTACCGGCTCGTAGATCCTGCGTAGGACCCGGACGACCGCGGTCTCCGTCTCCTCGACGCTGTCGGGAAGGAGGAGCGCGCTCAGCGCGGGCGAAATGGTGAACGTGGCGATGAGACCGCCCGCGATGGCGTAACCATATGTCTTTGCCATGGGGCCGAAGATGTGGCCCTCGATACCGCTCAACGTAAACAGCGGTACGAAGCCGGCGATGATGATCGCCGCGGCGAACAGGATCGCCTGGTTAACCTCGGTGGCCGCATTCGCAATGACCGCGAACTTACCGCGGAACGCACTCGTACCCCGTATCACATGCATGATGGCCGAGCCCGTGCGGCGCGCGTCGGCGCTCTCGCCCAAGTGCCGGAAGATGTTCTCCACCATGATCACGGAAGCATCCACAATCAGCCCGAAATCGATCGCCCCGACCGACAGCAGGTTGGCTGACTCACCACGCAGAATCATCAGCGCAATGGCGAAGGTCAGCGCGAACGGAATCGTACAGGCGACGATCAGGGCGCTGCGCAAGTTACCCAGGAAAGCCCATTGCAGGAGAAAGATGAGCAGTATGCCGGCGAGGACGTTATGCAGCACCGTATGGGTCGTTACCCGGATGAGATCCGAGCGATCGTAGATCCGCTCGATTCGCACACCCGGTGGCAGGACACCGCTGTTGTTGATTGTGTCGACTTCAGCTTTCACGCGCTCGATCGTCGGCATGCTCTGCTCGCCCCGGCGCATGAGCACGATGCCCTCGACGACGTCATCGGCTTCCGAATCCTGCCCTGCTATTCCCAAACGCGGCTCGTTGCCCACCTTCACCGTCGCAAGGTCACCGATCGAGACCGGAATTCCATGGGCGGACGTCACCATGGTCTTGCGAATGTCGTCCAGTGAATGGATGAGCCCAACTCCGCGCACGACGGCCGCCTGCGGCCCGATGTTCACCGTCTGGCCGCCGACGTTCACGTTACTGTTGTTGAGAGCCTGCAATACCTGTCCGAGCGAGAGGCCGTACTGGAGCACGCGGTGCTCATCGACGCTGACTTCATACGTCTTTGTCTTCCCGCCCCAACCCGTTACGTCGATCACGCCCGGCACGGCTTTGAAGCGGCGCTCGAGCACCCAATCCTCGAGCGTTTTCAGGTCCATGGAGGAGTAGCCCTTCGGACCTGTCACCCGGTACCTGTAAATCTCACCGATGGGGCTGGTGGGCGAGATCTGCGGGATGACGCCGTTCGCCAGGTTGGGTAACTGCGACAGCCTGTTGATCACCCACTGCTCCGCCTCCTGGTAGGTGAAGTCATAGGTGAATTGCACTTTGACATCGGAAAGTCCGAAGAGCGAGATGGTGCGCACGGCGGTGACATGTGGAATGCCCGCCATCTGGATCTCGATCGGTATCGTGATGTAGCGCTCGATCTCTTCAGCGGATTGCCCACTGCTCTGCGTGACGATGTCGACGAGCGGCGGCACCGGGTCCGGATACGCCTCGATATTCAACTGCGAAAAGAGAGCGAAGCCACCGATGAGAATCAACGGCAATAGAACAGCGAGAAACGCGCGCTGTTTGAGCGCGAACGCAATGATGGCGTTCATGTTGGGGACGCCGGTCTGCTAGAGGCCATCGATCATCCGGGCCGTGCAGCCCGGTCGATGAACAGACTACCGCGAGTGACGACCCGTTCGCCCGCCTTCAGACCCTCGACCACCTCGACCATACCGTCGCTACTGCGGCCGGTATGGATGGATCGGAGCGTCAGCATGTTGTTTTCCGCGACCACCCAGACACGGGCCTGGTCGCCCTCCCGCACGATAGCTTCCTCGGGGACCGCGGGCGCCTGGGAGTCACCGCTGGTGATGATGCTGAAGCTGGCAAACATCTGCGGCTTCAGCTTGCCGTCGGCGTTGGCCAGGGTGGCGCGCACAGGGACGCGCCGCGTGACCGGGTCGACCTGGGCGCCGATCGCGGTGAGCTTGGCCTTGAAGATCTGGCCCGGTAGCGCGAGCACCCGGACTTCAACAGTCTGCCCACGCTCGATGAAGGGAGCATCCGTCTCGGGCACGGCCGCCACCAGCCACACGGTCGAGAGGTCGCCGATCGAGAACACGGGAGTCGTGGCTCCCGACTGAATGTACTGCCCGGGCCCAACCTGGCGGTCCGTCACGACCCCCCCGATCGGGGCGACGACGTAGGTCGCGGCATCCGTCTTCCTGGCAGTTTCGATCGCGGCGATTTCCTGAGTCGTCTTGCCGAGAATGCGCAAGCGGTTGGCCGCCGATGTCGAGGCGTTTACAGCAGCAGCCAAGTCAGCCTGCGCCTGCTGCCAGTCCTGCAGCGAACCGCCCTTGCTGTCATACGCGGCGTGTTTGCGCTCTTCGTTGATGCGAGCGAGTTTGAGAGCCGTCGCGGTGTTGAGCAGATCGCTCTGGGCTTGCACGAATTCCGAGGCTTCGATCCGCAGGAGGGGCGCGCCTTGCTTGACGTATTCGCCAGGACTGGCGAGTACGCGGACCACACGCCCGGAGTACGGCGAGAAAACCTGGGTCGTGGTATCGCCGTTGAGTGCGATCTGGCCATCCGTCACCTCTTCGGTACGGAATGGGCGGGTCGCCACGGTGTTGATTTCCAGAGTCGCCAGCTGCGCGCTGGTCAGGCGCACCTCATTGCTGGCCGTCGCCTCATGGGTCGGGGACGGCTCACTGGCCCGGGCGCGCAAGGCTCCCCAACCAACGGCGAGCGCGGCCGCCGCGGCCAGCACGATTACGAGTACAACTCGAATCTGCTTGCCCGGCGGTAACGCCCGCCGCAGTAAGGAAAGCTCTGCCTGCTCCATGATCCAACGACCGCCCGCTCAGCGCCGCAAACGGACATTGTAGTGGGTCCGCTTTTCCGCAGACTTTCCATTACCTTTCAGCGGCCTTTCATCGCTTCGGAGTGTGCGCGACGCACGCCGTTGGCGCGTGCCCCACCTGAAGGAGGCGGGAGTAAGCCTCGTTGTATGTCAGCTCAACCCGGGTAGTTGTAACTCGCTGTAATGTGACGTCATTCGCGTCGCAACACCGGGGCCCTCAGACCTTCGGACCCGCGGGATGACGATGGTCTAGCGTTTGAAAGCGCGTGCCAGGGCTTCAGCCATCACACCGTTGGAATTTTGTTCGGGCTCGCGAGGTTTGGACGGCCGGCGATCCCCCGGCCGACCGTCCGGCGGACGGCGGTCCTGTTCCCGACCACCACGCTGTTGTGAGTCCCGACCCCTGGGCGGTGGCGCGCCGCGCGAACCTGGCTGCTGCGACTCTGCCGGTCGTCCGCGGGCGGGCGCCTCATCGAGCTTCATCGTGAGAGCGATACGCTTGCGCTGCAGATCGACTTCCAACACCTTGACCTTCACCACGTCGCCGGCCTTCACCAGTTCCCGCGGGTCCTTGATGAACTTGTGGGACATCATGGAGATGTGCACGAGTCCGTCCTGGTGCACACCGATGTCAACGAAGGCACCGAAATTCGTGACGTTGGTCACCACGCCCTCGAGGAGCATGCCGGAAGTGAGATCCTTGAGATCCTCGACACCGTCCTGAAACGCCGCGGTCTTGAATTCCGGGCGCGGGTCGCGACCGGGCTTCTCCAGCTCCCGCAGGATGTCCTGTACGGTTGGGAGGCCGAAGCGCTCGTCGGTGTAGCGCTTCGCATCCACCTGCTTGAGCGCCCGCGCATCACCGCTGAGAGCGGCAAGCGGCCGCGCCAGGTCGGCCAGAATCCGCTCGACCACGGGGTACGCTTCGGGGTGGACCGCAGAGCTGTCCAACGGGTTCTCACCGCCGCTGATGCGCAGAAAGCCGGCCGCCTGCTCGAAAGTCTTCGCACCCAGCCGCGGCACTTTTTTCAGTCCCTCGCGACTGGTGAACGCGCCATTCTCGTCCCGATGTTTCACGACGGCCTCGGCCAATGAAGCCGACAGCCCCGAAATGCGTGCCAGGAGCGCAGGCGACGCCGTGTTCACATCCACGCCCACCGCGTTCACGCAATCCTCAACTACCGCATCGAGCGAGCGCGCGAGCTTCGTCTGACTGACATCGTGTTGGTACTGACCCACGCCGATCGCCTTCGGGTCGATCTTCACCAACTCGGCGAGCGGGTCCTGGAGGCGGCGTGCAATGGATACGGCCCCACGTAAGGTGACGTCGAGTCCAGGCAACTCGTGCGAGGCGAGCGCCGAAGCGGAGTACACGGAGGCGCCCGCCTCCGACACCACGATGCGCGTCAGCTTCAGCTCGGGGTGACGTTTCATCAGATCGGCCGCGAGCTTGTCGGTTTCGCGGGACGCGGTGCCGTTACCGATGCTGACGAGGTCAACGTTGTGTTTCTTAGCGATGGCACCCAGAACGTGCAGCGAGCCATCCCAATCGTTTCGCGGCGCATGCGGAAAAATCGCCGCCGTCTCAACCACCTTGCCGGTGCGGTCGACCACGGCCACCTTCACCCCGGTGCGCAAGCCCGGATCGAGGCCCATGGTGGCGCGCGGACCTGCGGGCGCGGCCAGCAACAGATCGTGCAGGTTGCGGGCGAACACGCGAATCGCCTCTTCCTCGGAGCGCTCGCGCAGGGCGGAGAACAGCTCTCCCTCGAGCTGCCAACCGAGTTTCACCTGCCACGTCCAACGAGCCGTTTGCAGCAGCCACGGGTCCGCGGGGCGCCCCTGGTCGGAAATCTGAAAGTGAGCGGCGATCCGGCGCTCGCAACTGTTGAAGGGTGTCGCCGCGGGTGGCGGGGTCCCCGCCGGCTGTTCCACGAGCTCCTCGGGCAGCTTCAACGCGAGTTGCAGGATCTCTTCTTTACGGCCCCGGAACAACGCCAGGCCGCGGTGCGAGGGAATGACACTGATCGCCTCGCGATAGTCGAAGTAATCGCGGAATTTCGCGCCGGCCTCCTCCTTGCCGGTCGCCACTTTGGCCACGAGCTGTCCGTTGTCCTGCAAGTGCTCACGCAGCTCGCCCAGGAGCTCCGCGTCTTCGGCGAACTGCTCCATCAGGATCTGGCGTGCGCCATCCAACGCCGACTTGGCGTCCGGCGCGCCGGGATTCTCGCCGTTCTCGGTCGTGAACGCGGCTTTCAGATACTTCGCCGCCTCGGTCTCGGGGTCGAGACCGGGATTCGCCAACAGCGCTTCGGCCAGCCCATCGAGGCCCGCTTCGCGAGCAATCATGGCCTTGGTGCGCCGCTTAGGCTTGTACGGGAGGTACAGGTCCTCCAGGCGCTGCTTGGTGTCGGCGCCCGCGACGGCGGCCTTCAGCTCGTCGGTGAGTTTGCCTTGCTCCTCGATGCTCTTGAGAATGGCAGTGCGGCGCTCTTCGAGCTCGCGCAAATAGCCCAGACGCTCCTCGAGGGTGCGGAGCTGGGCGTCATCGAGACCTTCGGTCGCCTCCTTGCGGTAACGGGCGATGAAGGGAACGGTGGAGCCGGCATCGAGTAAGGCAACGGCGGCGGCGACCTGCTGCGGCTTGACGGCGAGCTCCGACGCGAGTCGGGATTCAATTGAAAGCATCGGGAGGTGTGGCGAATTTCGCTGACGGGGCGCGCACTATGCTGAAACGGCCTCGTCGCAACAAGACTTGCTAATCCGCGCGCGATTAGGCACGGCTAGCCGGCCGTAGCGCCGCAGGTACCCCACGGAACGCCCGGGTAGCGCAGTTTCACTCCCCAACATTCAACACCTCGTGTTGGAATGCAGGGGGCGCCGCGCGGCTATTCGCCGGGAAAACCGCCGCGGCCGCAAGAGATCGCCGCATGATTCGGCAACAGCGCCTCGTTCAGCTCCCGCAACTGCGCATCACGCTGCTCCCGCGGAAGCGCGCACAGTCCACGGATATAGGTGACGGTCGAAGGCTTTAAATCGGTGGGGGAGCTGGGGGGTGGCGGGGGAGTATCCCCCTCCTTGGGGCGGGTCTCGAACCACCGCCCGGTACTGCAGCCGCAGAGCGCCAGCACGATCGCAATCCCAAACGCTCCGACCCGGACTGAGCCGGACAGCCTCTTCGCATATTTCATTTATTGAAGCCCAAAGCGTGGGCTCCAGCTCGGCCGCCCCGTGCGGCTGACTCAATGGCCACGCAGCGGACATTATGGTCAATCCGACGCGGGTCTGCTGAGGCGTCGTGTCGGCTTGAGCGCCAGCGCACAACAGTGATGTTCCCGCCGTGTGTGCACTGCAGCAATGGAGGGCGAACTGACAAGGTGCAGGACCCGCTTTCGCAAAATCGACACCTCGAGCGGCAGCGCATCGGTAACTTCTGCAATGCCTGAGGCAAACTTTGCACGCCTCAAACGCAGAATCGACCGCCGGCCACGCGGATCATCCGTGTGGCACGACGGCGTCCGGGCCGCGTCCGTGCAGCCCCTGCAAGCGGAAATGCGATCTTCCGCTTATTCCTCCCCGGTTCCTCCCGGAGAGCGTTGGCGCTCCGCCGCCTCTTTATGATGAGCCTCGCCGCCACCGCCACCATGGCTGGCCTGGCCGCCTTTGCGACCCGCCTCCGCGGCGAGTTCCGGATTCTGCGAGAAGCTGCGCTTCTCATCCGGTACGCTCTGGCCGCCTTTACGACCTGCCACGGCCGCCAGCTCGCGATTCTGCGAGAAACTCCGCTTCGAGCCCGGTACGCTCTGGCCGCCCTTACGACCGGCCTCAGCCGCCAGCCGCCGGTTCTGCGAGAAACTGCGCTTCTCGTCTGGAACCGCTTTACCGCCCATACTTGCTATCTGCCGCTGCCGCTCCTGATTCATTGACGCGAATCCGCGATTGGATGTGCGTCCATCCTGAGTTGGTTCATGAGCCATCGTTACTCTCCTCCACAGTGAATGCCTAAGGCTCGCGGGCAAGACAATTTGGCAGCAAACGATGTGCGACCTAGAACCTCTCACGGAAGACTGGAAGCTCGTGAAGATAGCCCTCGGCCCGCCGAGCTCCTAAGTATCAGCAAGACCCATGCCGGAGCGGGGCCGCAGCGAATTGAACTTTCGTGCGGATGGGGGCGACCGATGTACGGGTCGCCTCGCGCGATACGCAATTGCGCAAATGGAGTGCTGCGCGCGCGGCGAGCCCGCGCGCTACAACGCAACGCAATTCAGGGCGTGACGTGATCGATCACGATGTTGACGAGTCCGTCGTGACCGACCCGATATGCGACCTCGCCGAATGGATCGCCGCTGCCCGCCAGCGGATTGCCAGAACGCGCAATTCTCGCAACCACCTGTACGCTTTGACCCTCTGCGAATACCCGTCCGGGTACCATCGAATCCGCGGGTGTCAGCTCAACGGTCTGCGGAAAACGGCTGGCGAGTCGCTTCGCCGCCAGCGGCGGACCGGGTTGCGCGGGATCTCTCACGAATACGAATAGCGGCGCGGCGTCCGGAGCAGTTTTCGACAATTCCGGCGAGAGCTCGATGTGCACGCGCACAGCGGCGGAATTTGCGGCCGCAGCGGCACTCGTGCCATTCGCGGCAGATGCAGCGCCGCCCACGGGGGCTGCAGCACCAGCATCACCCGTTCCGGCCATTCTCCGCTCCAGGCCGTCGATCTGCTGCTGCAGAATAGGCCGGATCGCCTCGGGAGGATTCATGCTCAGCAACTTCTGGAAACGCTCCTTGCCGAGCGCCAGGTCGCCGCGACGGACCGCGGCGGCGGCTCCGAAGAACAGCGCCTTGCCGGAGTTCGGATCGAGCACGAGCGCCTGCTC
>DATBCZ010000585.1:0-8662 GCA_036270175.1 Steroidobacteraceae bacterium
CCGTGCAGACTCAGTATGGCTGGCACGTGATCCAGCTGGTTGATACCCGCCCGCTGTC
The DNA here is from genome assembly GCA_036270175.1 of Steroidobacteraceae bacterium. GTDB lineage: Bacteria > Pseudomonadota > Gammaproteobacteria > Steroidobacterales > Steroidobacteraceae > 13-2-20CM-66-19. Next base: position 59 of record DATBCZ010000585.1, read on the forward strand.
GCCGCCCCCGTTCGACCAGGTCAAGCAGCGCCTCGACCAGGTGGTGGAAGCCAAGAAGTTCAAGGCCTACACGGATGACCTGATCAGCAAGGCGAAGATCGATCGCACTCCTGCCGCGCCTGCCGCACCGGCCGCGGCGGCCACGACGCCCGCCCCGAAGACCGGCGGCTAACCTCGCTTCACGTCCGAAAAGACAAACGGCGGGTCGGATAAACCGGCCTGCCGTTTTTATTTGACCCGACCGCTCCTGGTCGAGCGCGCGCGCAACCTCGGTGCGGTAGTCCGCCCCGCTACTTCCTGGCAGCGCTCTTCTTACTCTCCAGCAGCGCCAGAAACCCCTCCTCATCCAACACCGCGACGCCGAGCTCCTCGGCCTTCTGCAGCTTCGATCCGGGCTCCGATCCCGCGACCACGTAGCTCGTTTTCTTCGAGACGCTCTTCGAGACCTTGGCGCCGAGCGCTATCAGTGCCTCCTGCGCCTCTTCCCGGGTCATGCTCTCGAGCGTCCCCGTCACCACGAAGGTCTGGCCGACCAGCGTGTCGTCACTCGCAACAGTCGGTAGCGGCTCGACGTCAGGCCAGTTCACTCCTAACTTCTGCAGACGCTGCAGAACCTCCCGGTGCTGGGGTGACGCGACAAACGCAGCGACCAGTGCCGCGACGATCGGTCCCACGTCAGGCACCTGTTGGATGCGAGCGGCGTCCGCCTTTAGCAGCTCTTCCAACTTGCCAAAATTCTGCGCCAGGGCGAGTGCCGTGGCCTCCCCCACCTGCGGAATGCCGAGTGCGTAAAGCAGACGCGGCAAGGTCGTGCGCTTGCTCTTCTCGACAGCGTCGATCAGATTCGCGGCCGATTTCTCTCCCATCCGCTCGAGACCGGCAAGCTGCTCGCGGGTCAGGGCATAGATATCCGCGGGCGACTTGATCCAATCCCGCTCGACCAGTTGCTCCACGAGCTTGTCACCGAACCCCTCGATGTCCATCGCGCGGCGGCTGGCGAAGTGCCGGATGGCCTCCTGCCGTTGTGCGCGACAAGTAAAGCCACCGGTACAGCGAGCAGCGGCTTCATCCTCGTCCTGCACGACCTTCGAACCACAAACCGGGCACGTGGGTGGCAGCGTCACAACGGGCAGTGAGTGGTCGTCCCATCCTGGCGGTCGCCGCTCGAGCACCACACGCACTATCTCGGGTATGACGTCACCCGCGCGCCGTACGACTACCGTGTCGCCAACACGAACATCCTTACGATGGACCTCGCCAATGTTGTGCAGAGTCACGTTGCTTACGGTGACTCCGCTTACAAACACCGGCTCGAGCCGTGCGACGGGTGTCAGAACACCAGTTCGCCCCACCTGGAACTCGATCCCGCGGACGACGGTGAGCGCCTCTTCCGCCGGAAACTTGTGAGCGATGGCCCAACGCGGCGCACGCGATACAAACCCCAGACGCTCCTGGTCGGCGCGGCGATCGAGCTTATAGACCACTCCGTCGATCTGGTATGGCAGCGCCTTGCGCCGCGCACCCATGTCGCGGTAGTACGCGAGCAATCCGTCAACACCGTGGACGAGTTGCGCGTCCGGGCAGATCGGCAGACCCCAGCCTTTGAAGGCTTTCAGCAGGCCGCTTTGATGATCCGGGATGCTGCCGCCCTCGACGGTCCCGAGGCTGTAGAAATAAAGTTGCAGCGGCCGCTTCGCGGTAATGGTGGCGTCCAACACCCGCAAGCTGCCCGCGGCGGCGTTACGCGGATTGATGAATACCTTTTCGCCCGTCTCGCGCGCAACCCGGTTCATGCGCTCAAACCCTTTGATGGGCATGAACACCTCGCCACGAACTTCCAACACCTCGGGCGTCTTGCCGTGTAGCTGATGAGGCACCGACCGAATCTTGCGCACGTTGGCGGTGACATCCTCACCCCGCGCGCCATCCCCACGGGTCGCCGCCTGCGCCAGCTTCCCGTGACGATAAATAACAGTGACCGCAAGGCCGTCGAGCTTCGGTTCGGCCCAATAATCGAGGTCTCCTTGCACCCCTAACCGCTCGTGGATGCGCCGGTCGAAGCCCTGCACATCCTCTTCGCTGAACGCGTTGTCGAGCGAGAGCATCGGGACTTTGTGAACGACCTCGCCGAACTCTTCGCTCGGAGCGCCGGAGACATGTTGAGTGGGAGACTCAGGCGTGATGAGGTCGGGATATTCGGCCTCGAGCGCCCGCAACTCATTCATCAGCTTGTCGTATTCGGCGTCCGGGATTTCCGGCTCATCGAGCACGTAGTAGCGCTCGTCGTGATATCCGATCTGCTTGCGTAGCTCCGCAACGCGAGCCTCGGCATCGCGTCTCACGACGTCGCTTCCGTACCCAGCGACTCGCGAATGGCGGCAATCCGCGTGGGAGTCAACGGGCCGCCACGCTCGTCCTGCAAAGCCCCCTGCAGCCGCTCGTTGAGATTGCGCGTGGTAGCCAGCAGATCCTCGAAGGCTTTGAGCGGCGGCTTCGGACCAGGCAGCACGGCAAACAGGCTCAGGCCGCCGAAGCGCTGCAGATCCATGGTCTCGGGATCGAACGTACCCGGTTTGCTGAGATTCGCGGCACTCAACACGGCGCGACCACTGCTGTCCGGCTTGTGGAAGATCTGAAACTTGCCCAGCACGAAGCCTTCAGAAGCCAGCGCGAGACGCAAGGCGCGGCCGGCGAGCCGCTCATGCGGGGGTGCAACGAGGCGCAGGGCGACGACACGTCGTTGGTCGTCCGTGGGCCATTCAACAATGGGTTCGGTGACGGGTGTTACGTCAGCTGCGGTGAATCGCGGCGCGGCCGCCGGCGCAGGCGTTTCGGCATCAACGGACGCACGGTCATCACGTTCAAATGCAGCATCGTCGCGAGATGCCGTGAAGACTTCCGGCTGTGGCTGTCTCGCGAGCGGCTCCGCTGGGGTCGCTGGCTCTTCCGCCGCCCCAACCTCATCCGCCGAAACCGTATCATTCCCCGGCTCGACGCCCGCGTCACCAAACACCGCCTCGTTGAACTCCTGCTCGTCGCTATCGCCTATGACGAACGGCTCCGGGTCGGCCAGGTCAATCCGGTTGGCGGTTCTTTTCAGGGCGGGGATATCCAGGCGCGGCACATCATCGCCACCGATCGGCTTGATCCAATCGGTGGCCGACATCGTCGGCTCCGACCGCTCACGAGTCCTCGTTGGACCCGAATCCAGAACCGGGAGAGACAGCGTCGGCGGATCGAGCAACGGCTCGCCGGTCTCCACGCGCCGGGCGTTCAGCGAGTCGTCCTCGATCTCCACGATCGGCAGGTTGTCCTGCGTCGAACTGGGCTCGCGCGCCCGCATCTCGGGCAACGTCAGAGCGGGCTCGCGAAACATCGGTCCGGAGCCCGGATCCAAAGCCTGCTCCCGCTCCGCCGCCGGCGCGTGATCCGTGAACCGCTGGCGCTGTCTGCGCCGCTCGATCCACGCCAGCAGGATGACGAACAACACCCCGAGGGCCAGGAGTGTCCAGCGCAACTGAGGCATCGTCGAACCGCTCCCCGTTCAGACCGCCGCGAGCCGCAAGGCCTCGTCGACGTCGACAGCTACAAGACGCGACACACCGGGCTCGTGCATCGTCACGCCAAGGAGTTGCGAGGCCAGCTCCATGGTTGTCTTGTTGTGAGTGATGAAGATGAACTGCACCTGGGAGGACATCTCTCGGACGATGTCACAAAAGCGCCCGACATTGTGCTCATCGAGCGGTGCGTCGACCTCGTCCAGCAGACAGAACGGCGCCGGGTTGAGATCGAAAATCGAGAATACCAGGGCCACCGCCGTCAGCGCCTTCTCACCACCCGACAGCAGGTGGATGGTGCTGTTCTTCTTACCCGGAGGCCGCGCCATGATGGCGACGCCCGCGCCGAGGATATCCTCGCCGACGAGCTCGAGGTATGCATGGCCGCCGCCGAACAGCCGCGGGAATTTCTCTTTCAGGCCCGCGTTGATGCGCTCGAAAGTCTCCTCGAAGCGGGTGCGGGTCTCCTTGTCGATGCGCTGCATCGCCTGCTCGAGGGTCTCGAGTGCGGAGGTCAGATCCGCGAATTGCCGATCGAGGTATTCCTTACGCTCGGTCTGCTCTTTCAACTCGTCGATGGCGGCGAGGTTCACCTGGCCGAGCTTTTCAATATCGCCGCGCACCTGCACCAGCGACTGCTCCCAGTTCACCACGCTCGCATCGGCGGTGAGATTCTGCTGCACCTCGGCGAGCTCGAACTGGGTTTGCGCGAACTGCTCCGCGATGGCTTCGCGGCGCACCCGGGTCTCCTGTGCGGCGAGCTTCGCGGTTTCCATGGCTTCACGGGCGGCGTTGACGAGTTGCTCGGCCGCTACCCGTTTCTCGTCCAATCCCCGCAATTCGAGGTCGGCATCCTCGAGCGCCCGGCGTGCCACGGACAGGTCCGACTCGACCTCGAGACGGCGCTCCAGCGCATCATGCAATCGCGCCTCGAGCTGCAAAATCGGCTCGTCGCTGCCCGCCAGCTCCTGCTCCAACTCCTCACGACGGCGTTCGAGCTGCTCGCGCTGCTCCACCATCCGACTGAGGCTCACTGACACCGAACTCTGCGTCGAGCGACGCGACTCGATCTTGATGAGCAGATCGCGTGCGCCCATCTGCGCAGCCTGCGCGCGAGAGCGAGCGTTCGCCACGGCGTCGCGCCGATCCTCACGCTCATTCTCGAGATCGTGACGGCGGGAATCCAGCTCACCCAACATCAGCAGCCCGCGATCGAGCTCGGCGCCGGCGCGTGCCAGTGCCTCCTGGGTGACGCCTTTCTCCTGCGCGACGTCGGCGGCCTCTTCCTCCAACCGCTCGCGGCGCAGAGTCGATTCCTGCGCCCGGGCGCGAGTCGCCTCGAGCTGGCTGCGGAGTTCGGCGTGCTTGCGGTGCGCGGCCTGAATTCCCGACTGCGCGTGATCGCGGTCGGACTCCGCCCGAGCCAGCGACTCGCGCGCGGCGGCCAACGAAGCTTCGACTTCGTGCACACGCTCTTCAACAACAGTAACCGTGGCACGGAGTGTCTTGAGGCGGTGCTCGCGCTCGATGACACCAGCGTGATGGTCGGCTCCGCGGCTCACGCGCAACCAGTGGCGCCCTACCCATTCGCCGCCGCGCGTAATGACCGACTGGCCGCCCACGAGCGACGGGCGCATCTGGAGTGCGTCCGCCAGCGTTTCAGCCGTCAGGACGGCAGTCAGTTGGCCGGTAACCGCGGCAGGGCCTTTGACCTTGGCCGCGAGAGGGCCGGCGAATGACCCGGAAAAGCCCGAGCCCGCCGTACCTTCAAAGCCCGCCCCCGCGTCGACGCCCGGCCCGGATTCGGTGCCGACGCCATCGCTCGAGCCCGTCGCGTGAACCAGCGCGATCCGGCCCTTGGAGAGGCCGGCCAGCGATTCCGCCAGCCCATCGAGGTCGTCGACACAGACGGCCTCCAGGTAATCTCCTAACGCTGTCTCAACAGCGCGCTCCCAACCTGACTCAACGTCCAGAGTCTGGGCAACACGGGGTTGGTGAGTCAGCCCCTTGCCGCTCAGCCATTCCGCCGCGCCTCCGGCATTGTCCGTCAGCGCGGCTTTTTGTACCGCCTCCAGCGAGGTCAGCTCGGCGCGAGCTTTCTCACGCTCACCCCGTGCAGCTTCGAGGCGTTTCTCGGCCGCGAACTGCTCGGTGCGCAGTGTCTGGACCTGCTCGACCGCGACGCTGAGAGACTTGGAAAGCTCTTCACTGGCGGCCCGCGCTACAAACTCCTGTTCCGACAGCGCCGCCAGCTGTTCGTTGGATTCCTGCGCAGACAGCGCGTCGCGCTCCAACGCCAGGCGATCGGCCTGCGCCGTGAGTCGCCGCAGCTGATTCTCGAGCTGTTCAATGCGGGCGCGCTCGACCTGCGTGGTCTGATCCGCAGAGCCCAGTGAGCGATTGAATTGTTCCCAGCGCTGTTGCCAATCCTGCAACGCCTGCTCCGCGGCTTCGAGGGCTTCAGCCGCCGCGGTTTCCGCGTGCTGCACCCCTTCGACCTCGGGTTCGAGCCGGGCAATCTCCTCGCGAACGGTCTCGAGCTGCCGCTCGTCGCGCTCGATGTGGGCGGCGAGATCGGCAATCGTGGAGCGTGCCTGCGCCAGGTCGGTTCGCTGACGATCACGCAGCTCGCGGCTGTGTTGGATCGTCTGCTCCATCCGCGAGATGTCAGCGCCTACCTCGTAGTACCGCCCCTGGACCGCGGCAACACGGTCGCTCTGGTCGTTGTGGAAGGCCCGCTGCTTTTCGATCGCCGCTTCGGCGGCGCGCTGGTCGGCAAGGGCCGCCTGCATCGCCAGGTCGCGCTCGCGCATCGCCGAGTCGTGAACCTCGGCTCCGCTGTCGAGGTCCCGAAGGCGCAGGGCCAGTAGCTCCGCGGTCAGGCGGCGCTCGGTTTCCTTGAACGCCTGGTAACGGCGCGCGGTGGCGGCCTGGCGTTGCAGGTGACGGATCTGCTTTTCGATCTCGTCGCGCACGTCCTGCAGGCGCTCGAGATTCTCGCGAGTCTCGTGGATGCGGCTCTCGGTCTCCTTACGGCGCTCCTTATAACGGGAGATCCCGGCGGCCTCCTCGATGAAGGCGCGCATGTCGTCGGACTTCGCCTCGATCACACGGGAGATCATGCCCTGCTCGATGATCGCGTAGCTGCGCGAGCCGAGTCCGGTGCCGAGAAAGAGGTTCGTGATGTCCTTGCGGCGACAGCGGGCGGAGTTGATGAAATAGCCCGATGAGCCGTCGCGCGAGACCTGCCGCTTGAGGGAGATCTCGTTGTAGTTCGCGTAGACGCCGCCGATCTTGCCATCGGAGTTGTCGAACACGAGCTCCACGGAGGCCGTGCCCACGGGCTTGCGCGCGGAGGAGCCGTTGAACACGACATCGGCCATGTTCTCGCCGCGAAGGTGCTTGGCCGAAAGCTCGCCCATAACCCAACGCACAGCGTCGATGACGTTTGACTTGCCGCAACCGTTCGGCCCCACGACGCCGGTGAGATTGCTGGGGAAGCTGACTTGGGTGGGATCGACGAAGGACTTGAAGCCGGCGAGCTTGATCTTGGTCAACCGCATCTTGGAGGGTCATCCGACTCGTAAGAAAGAATGACGTAGTATAGGGCCCTTCGAGACACTGCGCTGATGACCATCGTGCCTTCCATACCGACGACCGAGCTAGAGACCTTTCCGAATCCGTCGCCCGAGCGCGACTACACCATCCGGATGCAGATTCCGGAGTTCACCTGCCTGTGCCCGAAAACCGGCCAGCCGGATTTTGCGACTCTCGAGCTCGAGTATGTCGCCGACCGGTCGTGCGTGGAGCTGAAATCCCTGAAGACCTATATCTGGTCTTTCCGCGACCGGGGGACCTTCCATGAGGCGGTGACGAACGAGATCGCGGACCATTTGGCGACCGCGACCTCGCCGCGATTCCTGCGGCTGACCGCCCGATTCAATGTGCGGGGCGGGATCTACACCACTGTGGTGGTGGAGCGGCGGAAAGCCGGCTGGCAGGCCGCCCCGGCTGTCACGTTGCCTTAATGAAGTGCAAGGGATCGCGCAGGTTCAGGCTTCTTGCGCGCGCGTTGCGCGCTCATAAGCGTCACAAGTAGCCAAAGGCCCTCAGGTGGGTATAATCGCCCGTCCTTCATTAGGCCCATGCTTTCTGAGGAGCGATCGATGCCGGCCAAGAAACCCGCGCCTAAAGCCGCGAAGGGTAAAACGGCGGCAAGCCGGCCAGCGGCGGTGAAAAAAACCGCGGTGGCCCGCAAGCTGCCCGCCGAGCGAGTCAACGCCACGGCGGCACACGTACGCAAACCCGCGCCAGCGCCTCTGAAGGTAGCGGCGCACCCACTTTCCATGACTACGGAAGAAACCATAGAGATGCGCAAGGCTGGACCCGCCGCCCCTGAGGTGGCACCGAAAGAGCCGAGCGCTCCTAGCGAAATTCTGGCACCCACGCGCGCGGGCTTGTCCCAGGCGCTGAGTGCTGCCGACAACGACGAAAGCGACAGCGTCGAGCCTGGAAGCCTGCTAGCGGGCCCACGCAACGTTCAGCCGTACATCGTCAAGCGCGGCGAACAGTACATGAGCAAGGAGCAGACTGAGCACTTTCGCGAGATTTTACATAGCTGGAAACGGGACCTCATGGTCGAGGTCGACCGGACCGTCTCTCACATGAAGGACGAGGCCGCGAATTTCCCGGATCCCAACGATCGTGCCACGCAGGAGGAGGAATTCAGCCTCGAGCTGCGAACCCGCGACCGCGAGCGCAAACTGATCCGCAAGATCGATGAGGCGCTGAAACGGCTCGATGACGGCTCGTACGGCTATTGCCTCGAGACGGGCGAGGAGATCGGGATCAAGCGGCTCGAAGCGCGGCCCGTGGCGACGTTGAGCATCGAAGCTCAGGAGCGTCGCGAGCGTCGCGAGCGACAGTACGGCGACCGCGACGACAGGTACCGCTAACACCGGTGACACTGAGGACACCGGTACCGCCGAACCGGGCGGCCCTGGCGCAGCCGGCAAAAACCACGCTTTTTGCCGGCTGCAACCGAAGT
>DATBCZ010000586.1:0-6550 GCA_036270175.1 Steroidobacteraceae bacterium
CGCTCGTCGACACCTCGAGCCGGCACTTGCGGACCGAGATCCTGGGACGCCCCGCAGCCGCGCCACTGGTTATCGGTCCCACCGGACTGAACGGTATGTTGCATGCCGATGGTGACATCGGCCTCGCCCGCGCGGCAGCTCACCTGGGCGTTCCGTTCACCTTGAGTACGATGTCAACCACGCGGCTCGAGGACGTTGCCAAGCAAGCAGGCGGCCGACTGTGGATGCAGCTGTATGTCATGAAAAACCGCGCCGTGGCGGAAGACATCATGACTCGCGCGGCCGCCGCCGGGTATGAGGCGCTCGTATTCACGACGGATGCCAATGTCTTTGGCAGCCGTGAGTGGGATCGCCGCAGCTACCAGGCGCCGGGGAAACCAACACTGCGGGCCAGGCTGGATGCGTTACGTCATCCCGGCTGGCTGCGCAGCGTCATCATGGCGAATGGTATTCCCCGCTTCCGCAACCTGGAGGGATTTCTTCCGCCGGGCGCGGCGAGCGCGGTGGGTGGAAGCACCATCATCCCGAAGCTCTTCGAGGCCACCATCACCTGGGATGACATCACCTGGATTCGCCGCTTCTGGCCGCGCAAGCTCTTGATCAAGGGCGTGTTGAGCGTGCCCGACGCGGAGCGCGCGGCTGCCCTGGGTTGCGACGGTATCGTGCTTACGAATCACGGCGGACGGCAACTCGACTCCTGCGTAGCGCCAATCGATGTTCTTCCTGAGATCGCCGCTGCCGTGGGAAAGCGCCTCAGCATTATCATCGACGGTGGGTTCCGACGCGGCACCGACGTCATCAAGGCTCTGTCCCTGGGCGCGAATGCCGCGATGACCGGGCGAGCGACTCTGTACGGTCTCGCGGCGAACGGCGAGCGCGGAGTCGAGCGGGCGCTCGAGATCCTGACGACCGAGATGGAGCGCTCCATGGGGCAGCTCGGCGTGAACTCAGTTGCTGACCTTGGACCCCACATCATTCGTCGCAGCTGACTCACGCAGCAGTCTCTCGAGTTCCCCTTTCCAGATCGCGGGCAAGCTATGCGTCTGGTGCCCGGCGGTCCGGTCGCTCAATGGAATCACGACAGCCCGCCCGTGCGGGACGCGTTTGATCTCACGCTCGAGAATGCCCAGCTCGGGAGGATTGATGAGATCGTCCGCCGAATTCACCGCGAGCAGGGGAACTTGGATTTTCTCCAGGAGCGGACCAGGGTCGTAGTCGTGTGAGGCATCCAACGCGTACATGATGTCGTTGGCGTCATTTGTCTTCACGAAATCGGCGACATAAGCGTCGAGCGCTTGGTCCGCCTGGGCAAGCGTCGGTGCCTGGTGCTGGCGCACAACAGGGTTGCTGCTAACGAACCAAAGCATTCCGGCAACTGTCTTGAACGCCGCAGGCTGCTTCTGGTAATCGCCGCCATGCCACTCCGGGTCGTTGCGGATCGCTTCGATGCCCAGGAGCCGCCACCCGCGGTTACGCCCAGCGACCTGGGCTGGGAGGCTCGCCAACGGCATTAGCGCGTCCATGAAGTCGGGGTGCTGCTCACCCCAAACCCACGTGTGCATGCCGCCCATCGACGTGCCCATGATCAGTCGAGCGTGATTGACACCCAGCCCCTCGGTGAGCAGGCGGAACTGCGCGGTCACCATGTCGGTGTACCCGTAATGCGGAAAGTGCGCGTGTAGACCGTCACTCGGCTTACTTGATTTGCCGTGGCCGATACCATCGGACATCACAATGAAATACTTCGTGGCGTCCAGCGGCTGGCCGGGCCCAAACAACTCGCCAGCGAATTGTGGCCGTAGAAAACCGTCAGCGCTGCCACCTGTGCCATGTCCAATGAGGACTGCGTTGCGCACCATCCCGCGTGCGTCTTTAACAGGCTTGCCGAACGTGATGTAGTGAATCCGCAGCTCCGGCAGCGTCTCGCCGGAGGTGAACGTGAAGCCTTTGATGACGTAGTCGCCGACGACCGGTGTCGTCGAGGGCGTGGGGAGGGGGGTGGATGCGATTGCGTTCCCGGTCAGTAGGAGGATCGGTAGGAAGGCCTTGACCCACCGGGCGACCTGCTCCATGAATTTCGTATCCATCACGCCAACCCCGCTGAGTGCCGCTTTTTGGAAGCGGCACTCTAGCGGGAGCGTGATCTTCGAGCTAGATCCTCAGGCGGACAGGACTCCCTTCGCCTTCGCCGTGTGCGTGGCGATCGCATCCATCAGCGGGGGCGACAGGCAGTCATACGGCTCGAGGCGCAGCTCTTTCAGCCGCGCGCGCACGGCGCCCATCTGTGCCGGCGGGAAGCCCGACTCGATGATCGAGGAGACGAAAGCCGCGAACGTAGGCGCCGACCAGCCGTTCTCTTTCGACAACTCGGTGTGCACGAAGTCCAGGCCGTAGAACGGATGCCCCTTGTTCTCGATCCGTCCGTACATGTGAACGCCGCAACCCGTGCAAGCATGGCGTTGGATCGTCGCGCTCGCATCCACGATCTTGAGCTTTTGCTCGTTCGCGGTGACCTTCACATTGTCGCGACCCGTCACGGCGATCTGCGCGAAGTTGGCGCCCTGCGGCTTCCAACACTTGGTGCATCCGCAGACATGGTTATGGGCGACATCGCCCTTGATGCTGACGGTCACCGGCGACGAGGTGCATTTGCAGGTCAGCGTGCCACCGGCGAAGTTGGCAACTCCGGGTTTGACGCCACCATCGACGGCCGGATGAATGGTAGTAGCCATGATATTTTCCTTTCAGCGGTTTTGCTTGAATCTAAACGGTTATGTTTGCGGCGGTCTCGCCCGCTCGGGCTACGCGTCCCGAGCCGGGCGCCCCCATTAGAACGTCACAACGGAGCGAATCGACTCGCCCTTGTGCATGAGGTCGAACGCGTCATTGATCTTCTCGATCGGCATCACGTGCGTGATGAGGTCGTCGATGTTGATCTTCTTATCCATGTACCAGTCAACGATCTTCGGCGTGTCGGTACGGCCACGGGCGCCGCCGAACGCACTCCCCTTCCACACACGACCGGTGACGAGTTGGAACGGGCGGGTCTTGATCTCCTGTCCGGCACCGGCGACTCCGATGACCACCGACACACCCCAGCCGCGGTGGCAACACTCGAGCGCCTGGCGCATGAGATCGACGTTGCCCACGCACTCGAAGCTGTAGTCCGCGCCGCCATCCGTGAGCGCAACCAGGTGTTGCACCAGGTCGCCGCCGACATCCTTCGGGTTCACGAAGTGCGTCATGCCGAACTTCTCCGCCAGCGCCTTGCGCCGCGGATTGATGTCCACGCCGATGATCTTGTTGGCGCCGACGATGCGTGCGCCCTGGATCACGTTCAAGCCGATACCACCGAGGCCAAACACCACGACATTCGCACCAGGCTCGACCTTGGCTGTGTTGATGACCGCGCCGACGCCTGTGGTCACGCCGCAGCCGATATAGCAGACCTTCTCGAACGGGGCGTCCTCGCGAATCTTCGCCAGGGCGATCTCCGGCAGCACGGTGTAATTGGAGAACGTCGAGCAGCCCATGTAGTGATGGATCATCTCCTTACCGATGGAGAAGCGGCTCGTGCCGTCGGGCATCACGCCCTTGCCCTGTGTGCCGCGGATGGCCGTGCACAGATTCGTCTTGCGCGAGAGGCATGATTTGCACTGCCGGCACTCCGGCGTGTACAGCGGAATCACGTGATCGCCCTTTTTCAGGGTGGTGACTCCCGGACCGACGTCGACGACGATTCCCGCGCCCTCATGGCCGAAAATGACGGGAAAAAGGCCTTCCGGATCGGCACCCGAGCGGGTGAATTCGTCCGTATGGCACACACCGCTGGCCTTGATTTCGACCAGGACTTCACCCGCCTTGGGACCCTGGAGATCGACTTCGACCACTTCCAGCGGTTTTCCCGCCGCGTATGCGATTGCAGCTTTCGTTTTCATGCGACCCTCATTTCAACTGCCCGCACGGGCGTCGGTCCCGTGCTTGGCGAGCGGGAGAGTCTACCCGCTGCCTGCGTGAAATTAATATGGCACAGAGGCCCTTCGGCGTGGGGGTAGGCATTGTTCCAATACGGAACAGTCATCGGGGGCTTTGTATCGAAAGCGACTCTCGTGTACGTGACACTTTCCACGCCGTGGCATAATCGTCCGGAGATCGAACACTGCGTTCGAAGTCGGGAGCTCTGCCAGTCTAGAGGGGGAGGCCATGCTCCAGCAGATCGGTAGTCATGCCCGTTACATTCAGTCGGTCCTACGGGGCACGGCACGCGAGGATAGCGCTAGCACGCCGGATTACGTGAAGCGCTCCTGGCTGCGTTGTCTCGGCCAGTACCATCTCGACCCGCAATCACAGCGGGAGCCGTTCGTTTTGCCTCGCGAGGAGCGCCTCGCTCGCAAAGAGCAGAACCTCGAGCTGGTCTCTTTTGCCGACGCCGAGATGGCCCACCTATATCACCAGCTGGCGGGATCGGGTTACTCCATCATCCTGACCGACCTGGACGGCGTGCTGCTCGATTACTACGGCGACCTGAGCTTCCGGAACGCAGCGTTCCGCACCGGATTGGTGCTGGGCGCCGTCTGGAGCGAGGAGCATGGCGGCACGAACGGCATGGGCACGTGCCTGTTCGAACGCGCTCCGCTGATCATTCATCGCGACCAACATTTCTTCTCCCGCAACACGGGGCTGACCTGTTGCGCGGCACCGATATTCGACTACCGCGGCGACCTCGTTGCCGTGTTGGATGCCTCCGGCGAATCCGATCGCGCGCAGCAGCACACACTCGTGCTGGTGAACATGTCGGCGCAGATGATCGAGAATCGGTTGTTCCTGAACCGCTTCCGCGACGGTTTCGTGGTGCGCTTTCACAGCCGGCCCGAACTGGTCGGCACCTGGAGCGAAGGGATCATCGCGATGGATCCGACGGGCGCCATCGCCGCGTTGGACCGCAACGCGCTGTTCCAACTCGGCTTCAAAAGCTCGGCGGAGCTGGTGGGCGCACCGCTCGAGCGCCTTTTCAACATTTCACTGCCCGCCCTCGTCGGCCGCAGTCAGAAGAAGTCATTCCACCCGCTGGCGATTTACGAGACCCGCCATGGCGGCCGCTTTTTCGCGGTCGCGCAGGCCCCGCAATCCAAGCGGACACCCGCGAGCAAACTCGCCGAACCGCCCGAGGAGCGCTCGATGCCCGAGGCGGGCCGCAGCGTTCTCGATGAGCTCGATCTCGGCGACCCGGTCCTGGCGCGCAACATCCAGGCTGCCAAGCGGCTCGAGTCGCGCGACATTCCGATACTCCTGCTCGGTGAGTCGGGCACGGGCAAGGAATTTTTCGCGCGCGCGCTGCACTCCGCCAGCGAGCGAACCGACAAGCCGTTCGTAGCGGTGAATTGCGGCTCGCTACCCGAGACGCTCATGCAGAACGAGCTGTTTGGTCGCGCGGGCGGTGTCAGCACCGCGGCGGAAGACGAGCGCGGCAGAATCGTACAGGCGAACGGCGGCACCCTCTTCCTCGATGACATCGGCGACCTGCCGCTCGAGTTGCAATCGCAGCTCCTGCACGTGTTGGAGGAGCGCGAGGTATTGCCACGCGGCTCGGAAACCCCGGTAAAAGTCGACATCCGCCTGGTGAGTGCCGCGCGCGGCAGCCTGCAGGAGAAGATCCGCCGCGGCGAGTTCCGGGAAGATCTGTTCTACCGGCTGCAGAGCCTGGTCCTGACGTTACCGCCGCTGCGGGACCGTAAAGACAAACAGGCCCTGATCCGTCACATCTTTTCCCAGGAAAGCGCCGCGACTCCCGCGGTCACCTTGAGCGAAGATCTGATCGACGCGCTGTGTGCCTATTCGTGGCCGGGCAACATCCGCCAGTTGCGCAACGTTCTGCGCGGCATGATTGCATTGCGAACCAGTGACCGGCTCGACATCACGAGTCTTCCCGCCGACTATGGCATCGGCCAACCCGTCGCGGAGCATGAAACGTCGGAAGGCTCCGGCGAAACACAGTCCCTCAATCCGCTGGAGAAGGCGGAACGCAGCGCCCTGCTGCGGGAAATCGACCTTCATCACGGCAATATCAGCCGCGTCGCGCAAAAGCTCGGTATCGGGCGCAATACGCTGTATCGCAAGATGAGGCGGCTCGACATTGCGTTTCCTGCGAGGCAGTCAGCGCGGCGCTGAGCCACAATACGTGTCCCCCGTGCCCCTTTCCTATCTGAACGGCGCGCAGCGCCGCTAAATGTAGCGGGTCGCTTCGACTGGCCGGCATACCGGACGCAGGAAAGTTGGGCGCAGCCCTAATATGGAGCCTCTCTATGGCGGACACGATTTTTGGAAAAATCCTCGCGGGCCAGATCCCCTGCCACAAGGTGTACGAGGACGATAAAGTCCTCGCGTTTCTCGATATCAATCCCCTGAGCACCGGCCACACGCTGGTGATCCCCAAGGAGCCGGCGGAGACGATGGACCGGCTTTCGGACGAATCCGCCGCGGCCCTCGGCCGTGTACTACCCCGCCTCTGCCGGGCCGTGATCGCGGTCACCGGCGTCAAGCAGTACAACGT
>DATBCZ010000587.1:0-3954 GCA_036270175.1 Steroidobacteraceae bacterium
GGACCCGGCAGCTAGCGTCCGGGAGCATTTATTGCTGCGCCTCCGATTCCAACCTGGGCTTCGCCAGCGCAGGCGGGCTGCCCGGTTTGGACAGTGAAAAACGACTTTTAATATAGATGAGTCGAATGGCAATTCCGTCACCTGGGGTGCTCCTGGTCGGGCCGTACGACCCGCATTGCGGGGAATACACCTTTCTTGCACCACCGCTGGGCGTCTGGCGTTTGGCGGGTGTCCTCGAAGCCGCGGGCGTGCGCACCAAGGTCTTTGATCCGAACTGCTGCGCAGGACCGCCTCAGCGCGCTCTGGAACGAGAGGTGCTGCGCGGCCAGTGGGATGTCATTGGTATTTCCACGACGGGGATGACTCTCAAGTTCGATCTCGAGCTGGCCCATCTCGTGCGCCGTTTTGCACCCGGCGCCATGATTGTCGCCGGCGGTATGGAGGCAACGTTTCGCCCGGAAATCGTGTTCGAGCTCGGGCCGTTTGATCTCATCGTGCTGGGAGAAGGCGAGCGACCGATGCTCGAGCTCGCCCGGCGACTGCGTGCTGGCGAATCGATGGGTGGCATCGCCGGGACTGCCGAGCACAGGCTCGATGGGACGCTCCTGAGGTTCCCGCAGCGTGCTCTGGATCATGCGGAGCTGCGCAGCGCGATCGGCAGCACACCTTATGAAAGGATGCCCTACAGCGAGTACTGGGATCGGCTCGAGCGCGCCTACCGTGTCGGCGCCTTGCCAAGCAAAGCTGCCCGCGAGGCACAGCTCGCCGAAATCCGCTCCGTCCGTCTGATCACACTCAACTACTGCCCGATGGGCTGCAGCTTCTGTTCCTCCACCAACTTCCTACACGAAGCGCAAGGCAGCGTGGCGGCCCTGGCGCGCCTGGAAGCGGACGAATGTATCAGCATGATCACACGTATCGTCGCCGCGCACCCGCGAGTGCGGACGATCATTTTTCAGGACGACATATTCGTATTTACAAAGGATCGGCGCGTTCTACCGCTGTGCGCTGCGATCGAAGCGGCGAAGCACAGCGGCGCGATTCCGCGGCAGCTGCAGTTCATCAGTACAAACCGCATCGATGCCATGTCGGTCGAGCGCCTGGCTGCCATGCGCCGTGCCGGATTTCGCGTACTGGGCTTCGGTATCGAGAATTTCTCGAAGAACACGCTCAGCGACTTCAACAAGGCGCAGATCCATCGCCACATCGAACCGATGTTGAGCGCGGCCCTCGATCAGGGGATCACGCCGTTCCTCGATCTCATTCTGACTTCACCCCGCAGCAGCATGCAGGACCTCGCCGAGACCCTGCGCGAGGCGCATCGTTGGCTGCGGCGCGGCTGTGAGATTGGAATGTATCCCTACGTGATTCCGTTTTCCGGTGCCGCGCTGGCACGCGACCCCGAGCTGAGCGCACATACCGTGTACGCGGAGCGTCACGTCGCTGGCACAGATATCACCTGGAAGCAGCCCGTCAAGATTTTGCCCATCGATCCCACAGTGCGCGCGGCGATACTGCAGATCGAGCAGGACTTCGAGGCGGCATTGACCACCCTGCAGCAGCGGGTGGCTCATCTGCCGTCGCGCGTACGCTCGCTCGTCTGGATCCTGTGCTCGTTGCCTGTCATGGCCAGGGCCGGGTTTCCGATCGCGGATGAAACTGAGGTGCGCGCGGAGCTGGAGGGGCGACTCCCGCAGGCACGGAGGGCGTCGGCGCAAGCCGCCGTCGCCAACGCTTGAAGGCTAACCGAACCTGGACTCTGTTTGCCCCTGCAGCCGCATGTGCGCTGCTGGCCGGCTGGATTGCCCTGTCCGGCGCAAGTGTCCAAGCCCCGAGCTTCTCTGTCCTGATGCTGCTACTCGCCAACTTCATCGTGTACACGGACGGGATCGACTATCTCCTGCGGCGGTACGCGCACCGGCGGCACACGGCCACGGCCGCAGGGATAGACGGAGGGCGCAATCTGTCAATCGATCTCGGCGCCGTGCTACCAGCGGTTCCCAGTCGTCTCGACGCCATCCGGCCGTACGCAATCGTAGCTTCGGTTTTCAATCTCGAAGACAAACTCGACGACTTCACGCAAGTGTTCGAGCCCTATCGCGAACGAGTATGGCTCATCAGCGACGGCTCCACGGACAACACCGTCACTCGTCTGCGCCAGGCGGGCTGGCGCTGCTTCGATGAACGGGTCAATCGCCGCAAACCCGGTGCGCTCCGCTGCCTCCTCGCGGCGCTTCCGGTGCACATCGAGACCGTGATGGTCATCGATCCGGACATCAGGATCCGCGGGAAAAACGCAGGCAGTGAGGTCGATCTCGAGCGCTACATCCGCGATTTTCAGCAGTCGGGAGCTGCAGCAGTCTGCCCGCGCATCATGATCGAGCCGGATGGATTTCTGGGGAGATTCCAGGCGTTTGAGTATGCACTGGGATTCCGAATCGGGCGCGAGAGTCTGGCCGACTACAACGTCACCTCCGGTGTCGCCTTCTATCGCCGTGACGCGCTCGCCCGTGCGCTCGACGAGCACTCTCTCTCCGTTTACGCGGAAGATCTCGAGAACGCTGTGATTCTACTCAGCCAGGGAGAGCGCATCTATTACGACGGTCGACTCGTGATCGGCACCGAGGGTCCCGGCACGTGGCGACGTTGGTTCTCGCAACGGGTCGGGTGGTACTACGGGCTCGTCAAGGTCTACACCGAGCGTTTCCGTCAGATCCGGCGGATCAGCCGGCGGGCGCCGTTCGCTGCCTACCAGTACATCATCTATCTGGGATTGATGTCGCTGGCGTTCCATCTGTTCAAGATCGTGAGCGTCGTGCTGCTCTTGATCAGCCTCACCGCGACGCTGGACAGCGTGTTCGCGGTCGGATGGATGCCTCGCGTGGCCTCCACCAACCCCGTGTACTTTGTCTCGGCGATCGGCAGCTATCTGCTCCTATCCGTGGTCGCGCAGTTCACGCTCATTCCCAAAGCGGAGCGCACCTACACAGCCCCAATTGTTCCTTTGTATCTCCTTTATTCCATGCTGCACGTCGTGCCGATGACTGTGGGCTTCGGCAACTGGGTCGGGCTCAAACTATGGGGCCGCCGGCTCTACCAGGATCACTACGAGACCTCGCGATCCCCGCCAGGCGCCGGAGCCATTCGATGATCCTGAACGAAATTCCCGCAGCGGAATCCTACCGGCCCGCCACCTACTGGGAGGATCGCGCCCGCCGCTTCGCCGCCGAAGGAGATGGCCTCGCCGCAGTGTGCTCCTATGGAATGCCCGGGTTCTACAACCGGATGATCCACTTCAGTCAGCGGCTCGCACTGGAGCCGTGGTTTGAGGTCAGGCCCGGTACGCGCGTGTTGGATGTCGGTTGCGGTGTAGGACGCTGGAGCCGGCTACTCGCTGCACGTGGCGCTTTCGTCACGGGCGTCGATCTCAGCCCTACCATGATCGAGCAGTCGACACAGCGCACTGCCGCGGCAGGTCTTTCCAACCACTGCCGATTTCTCGTTCAGGACTCGACCGAGCTCGATGCCGGCGGTCCGTTCGACCTCGTGTTGGGCGTCACCGTGCTTCAGCATATCCTCGAGCCGCTCGCCTTGCGTGCGGCGGTCGAGCGAATGGCCGATCACCTCACCAGTACGGGCCGGATGATCCTGTTGGAAGCGGCACCCACGTCCGCTGCCAACAGGTGCGACACGACAGTGTTCAGAGCGCGCCGGCGGCGTGAGTACCTGCAACTGTTCTCCGAGTGTGGACTGCGGATCCACAGTATTACAGGCGTAGATCCGGCGCCGTTCAAAACGTGGTTGGTGCCCCATCTGCGCAAAGTGCCACGAGCGGTGTCTGTCGCCGCGTTAGCGTGCGCAACCGCGCTGTCGGTACCGGTCGATGCGTTGTTCGGCCGGCTGGCCGTCGAACATTCGTGGCACGCGGTCTTCATTCTCGAGCGGGCCGGACCA
>DATBCZ010000588.1:0-5388 GCA_036270175.1 Steroidobacteraceae bacterium
CCGGAGAAGGTGGAATTGGGCTTCGCACGCCGCTTCGCGATCGCCGGCCTCTCGCAATATCTGCTCGTCACCGGCGATCGCTGGCTCGAAAACGGCGGCCGGGTGGCTTTCATCGGTGCCACCGGCGTCGGAAAGACCACAACTCTCGCAAAGCTCGCCGTACGCTGGGTCTTGCGTCACGGACCCCGGGACATCGCGCTAGTAGGCTCGGACACTGTGCGCATCGGGGCTCAAGATCAAATCCAATCGCTCGGGCAGCTCCTGGGTGTCCCCGTCTATACGCCGGAGAATTTCGAAAGTCTGCCCACACTGCTGGGGCGTCTCGGCGACCGACATCGGATGATTCTCATCGACACCCCGGGCTCGAGCCTGCGCGACGGCCAGCTCGCGCAGCGCCTGGGTGTGTTGTCCAACTGCGCTTCGCAGATGGAAACCGCACTGGTGCTCGCGGCCAGCACACAGGCCGGCGCCGTGGAGGAAACAGTGAAGCGCTACGCGCCGGCCAATCCCGCCTGCTGTGTGCTCACCAAACTCGACGAGGCCGCAAGCCTCGGGGGCGCCTTGTCAGTGCTGATCAAAGCGCGGCTGCCGGTCTCTTACGTGAGCGAAGGACAGCGCGTGCCGGAGGACCTGCGTCCCGCGCGCGCCCTGGAATTGGTGTCGACGGCCGTGCGGCTCGCGAAGGCGAGCGGCGCGGCGGCCGACGAAGATCTTCTGCGCCGTCGATTTGGAAAAGCCGCAAATGCCATCATCTGAACTCAACCTCATCAGCAGCACCGACTTGAGCGGACTGGCGCAGCCCGTGCAGGTCATCGCCGTCACCGGCGGAAAAGGCGGCGTCGGCAAAACCAGCGTTTCCGTCAACCTTGCCACGGCCATCGCGGCCAGCGGCAAGCGCGTAGTACTGCTCGACGGTGACCTGGGACTCGCCAACGCCGACGTGTTTCTCGGCCTTTCGCCACGCTACACCCTGGCGCACGTCATTTCCGGCGAACGGACGTTGGATGAAATTCTCGTAACCGCGTCCCAGGGCTTTCTGGTCGTGCCTGCCGCTTCAGGAGCGGCCGACATGGTGAATATGAGCGCCGCCGAGCACCTGGGCCTGGTGCAGGCGTTCAGTACCCTCGCCGCTCGAGTTGATGTCCTGATCGTCGATACGGCCGCCGGCATCGCCCATAGTGTGCTGCAGTTCTCACAAGCGTGCCAACACGTTGTAGTCGTGATCTGCGATGAGCCCGCGTCGCTAACTGACGCTTACGCGCTCGTCAAGGTGCTGAGTCGCAATCACGGCGTGAATCGATTCCGCGTGTTGGCCAACCAGATGCGTATTCCTGGCTCCGGCGCCGAGCTTTTCCACCGTTTCGAGCGCGTCACAGCACGCTTCCTCGATGTAGTGCTTGAATTCGCAGGCGAGATTCCAGAAGACGAGTACCTGCGTCGCTCCGTTAGGGAGCAACGTCCGGTTTGTGAAGCGTATCCGTCTAGTCCGGCGTCGCGCGCGTTCAAGAAACTGGCAGCGCGGGCCGATACATGGCCAGTGCCAGCGGGCCCACGGGGAAATATTGAGTTCTTCGTGGAACGGTTGGTGCGCAGGAGCGCGCCCCGGCTGGAAACCGTGACATGAATGCAGCGAGCGCATACGGGGCGCATCGGGGCGCGAGCGAGGCGGACGAGCTGATCATGCAGCACGCCGAGCTGGTGAAGCGGATCGCCTACCACCTCGCGGGAAGGTTGCCGCCGTCGGTGGAGGTCGATGACCTGATCCAGGCGGGCATGCTGGGGTTGCTCGAGGCGGCTTCGAACTACGCGGCGAACCGCGGGGCGAGCTTCGAGACGTACGCGGGGATCCGGATCCGCGGGGCGATGATCGATGCCTTGCGGAAGTTGGATTGGGCGCCACGGTCGGTCCATCGCAAGGCGCGGGCGGTGGCGGCGGTAGTGCAGGAGATCGAACGCCAGACGGGACGCGATGCGCGGGACGCCGAGATCGCGGAGCGGATGGGTGTGCCGTTGAGTGAGTATCACTCGATCGTCCAGGACGCGGCGAGCTGCCGGCTCGCGACGCTCGACGATATGACGGCGGCGACGGCGGCGGGGACCGCGGATCCATTCCGCGAGACCTCGGACGACCGGTTCAGATTGGCGCTCGCGCAGGCGATCGAAAGCCTGCCGGAGCGGGAAAGGTTGGTCATGTCGTTGTACTACACCGACGGGCTGAACCTGAAAGAGATCGGGGCGGTGTTGAAAGTTACGGAATCGCGCGCCTGCCAGTTGCACGGCCAGGCGCTCGTGAGACTGAAGGCACGGTTGGTGGATTGGCGCGATGGACGCGTAGAAGCGCAAGCGTAATTGGGGTGCGAGGCATGCCTCGCGCGGGTATCTCGCGAGAGATACCCAGGATCGACGGTGAGCGGGCGAACGCCCGCGTAGCAGGAGAGCGGTTGTGAGCAAAGATTTAAAATTCCTGGTGGTCGATGACTTCTCGACCATGCGCCGTATTATCAAAAATTTGCTACACGACCTCGGCTATCCCAACGTCGATGAGGCGGACGACGGCAAGACCGCGCTGCCCATGCTGCAGGCGGGCAGCTTCGACTTCCTGATCACGGATTGGAACATGCCCGGCATGCCCGGTCTCGACCTGATCAAGGCGGTGCGCGCCGACGCCAAGCTCGCCAAGATGCCGGTCCTGATGCTGACGGCGGAAGCCAAGCGTGAGCAGATCATCGAAGCCGCACAAGCCGGAGTCAACGGCTATGTCATCAAGCCCTTCACGGCGGAAACGCTGAAAGAAAAGCTCGACAAGATCCTGGGCCCGGGTAAGTGAGGACAACATGTCGAGTTTTGCCGTACTGAAACTGGAATACAGCGCCTGCGTAGAGGCTCTCGCCGATGCGTTGCGGACCGAGGACGAGAAGGCCTTCTTCGCGGCCGTCGACCACATCGTGCACATGCGCGAGCCCGGCATGTTTCATGAGCTTCGCAAGCTGACCGGCGACCTGCAGAAAGCGCTCGAGCGCTTCAGCGTCGAATCGAAGCTGGCCGATTTCGCCGAGAACGAAATTCCTGACGCGCGCGCCCGCCTCAACCACGTCATCAGCATGACGGACGAAGCCGCGCATCGCACCCTCGACCTCGTCGAGCAGTCGGGTCCGCTCGCGGAGCGCACCTCGCGTGCCGCCGGGACCCTCGTCGACATGATCAATGCCTACCGGGCGCAATCGACTGGGGTGCAGGGATTCGAAGGTGTCGCGCGCTCGATCGACGCCTACGTGCCGGTTGCGCGCGCCGTCGAGGCGTTTCTCCCCGCCGCCCGCGCCGACTCCGAGCTCATCCGCCGGAATCTCGCGGACGTGTTGATTGCCCAGGGTTATCAGGACCTCACCGGCCAGATCATCCGCAGCGTGATGAAGCTCGTCGAGGAGCTCGAAAGCGCTCTCACCGATCTCTCGCGACTCTCGGGGGACGTGGTCGAGCACGCCTCCATGGGTGAGAGCGCCGGCCACGGCCCGGCCGTGCCTGGTGTCACCAAGGGCGAAATCGCCTCGGGCCAGACAGATGTGGACGCACTGCTGTCGGGTCTCGGAATGTAAGGGGCCCGCGTGGACATTCTGAGCATCGTCGGCCTGGTGCTCGCCCTGAACGCCATCCTGGTCGGCGCCGTGTTGAAAGGCGCCGGCATCATGGCGCTCGTCTCGGCGGCCGCTTTCATGATCGTGGTCGTGGGGACCATCGCCGCCATCTTCATTCAAACGCCGCTGGCGGTCATGCGGCGCGCGCTCAAGATTTTCCCGTGGATCATGCGTCCGCCGGCCAGCAACGGCAGTCTGCTCATCACCAAGATCGTCGATTGGAGCAACACGGCGCGCAAACAGGGGCTGCTCGGACTCGAGCCCACCATCGCCAAGGAGCCGGACGATTTCGTGAAGAAGGCGCTGCAACTGGTCGTCGATGGCAGCGAGCCGGAAAGCATCAGCGCCGTAATGTACGTTGAACTCAACATGCGGGAGCACGCCGACACGAGTGCGGCGAAGGTGTTCGAAGGAATGGGCATATATTCACCGACCCTGGGCATCATCGGAGCGGTGCTGGGTCTCATGGCGGTCCTGCAGAACCTGGCCGATCCGAGCAAGCTCGGGCATGGCATCGCCGCGGCGTTCACCGCCACGGTCTATGGCATCGGCTTCGCAAACCTGTTCTTTCTGCCCGTCGCCTCCAAACTCAAAGCCATCATTCATCGGCAGACACAATTCCGGGAGATGGTGATCGACGGTATGATATGTATAGCGCAGGGCGAGAATCCGCGCTCTATCGAAGCGAAACTGCAGGGATACCTGCACTAGCGCGCGTCATGAGTCGTAAGAAGCCTGTCATGACGCGGCGTATCCGGCGCCACGACGAGCATACCAACCACGAAGCCTGGGCCATCCCCTATGGCGATCTCGTTACGTTGCTGCTCGCGTTTTTTGTGGTCATGTACGCGATCTCCTCCGTCAACGCGGGCAAGTATCGCGTGCTGTCGGATTCGCTGTTTGCCGCGTTCCGCGGTGCTCCGCGCACCATGGACCCGATCCAGGTGGGCGAAAAGCCCAATGGTTCGGGCACGGAGATCGATGCCTCCATCGTGCAGTCCACACTGCAGGGACAGCAACGCTCGTCACTCGCGCCCGTCCCCGTCCAGGGGGGCAACCAACAAACCGGCGCCTCGCCGATAGCAAACCACCTGTCCGGAGCAGGCGCCGCCGCAGCAGCCGCACTGCAGCGCCTGGCCGATGAAGTCACTCACGCCATGGATGACCTCGTCAAACAGAACCTCGTCGTCGTACGGCGCACGGAGTTCTGGATCGAGGTCGAGATCAAGACGGACATTCTCTACCCCAGCGGTAGCGCGCACCTCGCTCCCTATGCGGTGGACGTCATTCAACGCCTGGGCGGCGCACTGGCGCCATTCCCGAACCCGATCCGGGTGGAGGGCCACACGGACAACAAGCCGATCAGTACGGTCGCGTTTTATTCAAACTGGGAGCTTTCAGCCGCCCGCGCCGGCAGCGTAGTACGGGTGCTCCAGGCACAGGGCGTCGGCCCCGAGCGGCTCGCCGTAATCGGCTATGGGGACACGCGCCCCGTGCAGCCCAATGACAGCGAGCAAGGACGTAACGCCAACCGGCGCGTGGTGGTCGTGATCCTGTCAACGGAGTTGCAACGGCAGAAGTCCCCAGCCGACCAACCGGGTGGGTTGAGCCCGATCCCGCCCTCGACGGGCGCCCCGGCGACGGAGCCCACAAACAGCGCAACGGCACTCCCACCCGGCTCGCCAGGTGACGCCCTGCCCTTCCTGCCGGACCCCGCGGCACCGGCCGGCACCGCGACGGCTGCCAGCGCGGCGAC